>JAOZMT010000306.1 GCA_029934175.1 Victivallales bacterium
AAATTTCTAGCCTAAAGTGTAAAGTAGTTTTTAAGTGCAATCTGAAACTAGCCGATTTTTAGATGACCTTAAGTTTGAAACTTATGGATTATTGGATTTTGGATTAATGGAAAGAAATCCAATAATCCAGCAATCCAACAGTCCTAAACTGGACTCATAATAAAATCCGTGACTCGTGTGCTTAGAGGCTGGAAGCCCAAACCACATTATATTGCGATTTATGCAGTTTTTAGTTTAGGCTGGAAGCCCAAACCACATTTATACCAAATGATATTGACTAAAATGATATTGTTAATCCTAAACCAAAATGTCTTCCTGCTGCTGGTAATTCATCAAATGCTTGATATTCTCTATCAAAAATATTATAAACACCTCCATATAAATTCCAAACTCGTTCAGATTCTTCCTCTTCAATTGTATATGAAACCTCCAAGTTTAAAGTTTCCCAACTTTTTGATTCATCACTTGTTTTATCGCTATATTCCATCTTTGTATCTGTTGCAAAACGACTAAATAAATCTGCTTCAAAATAACTCATATCACTTATTTCAAGAAGGTATTTCAAACCATAACGCCCTGATAAAGTTGGAACTCCACTATCTTTAGTGCTATGCCCTTGTCCATAATTTAATTTTCGCTGTAAATATGTTAATGAAGCATAAGGAGTAAGTCCAATATCTTCAAATTCATACGATATTGCCAACTCCGAGCCTAAAGTTGTTGCTCCTCCTATATTTTCATATTGTGTTGCATTTGTTGTAATATAATTTTCTGCTTCTGTCCAAAATACTGCAAAATCAATATTTAATCCATCTTTTTCATATCTCGCTCCAAGTTCAAAACTATCTGATGTCTCAGCTTCAAGGTTTGGATTTCCAGCTTTTGCAGGTGTTGATCCGTGTGCTGGTGCTCCTGTATAAAGTTCAACTAGATTTGCGTGTCTATACCCCTGCGAATAATTAGCTCGTAACGATAGGTCGTCGTTTAAATGATGAACTAATCCTAATGAAAAAGAATAGTTGTCATCACTAGAATTAGCCTTTCCAGTTGGAAAAGTTCCTGTTATATCTGGATCATTTGTTTTATTTAAATTTGATTCAACTTGTGTGTAACGCACGCCAGCTGTTAAAATTGTTGAGTCCGATAATTTCCATTCGTCTTGTAAATATAATGCAGATGTTAGCATATCTGCATCATATACATAATGCTCATAAGAATCTAATGCGTTTACTGTTGGAGAAAAAGGTCCTGCTTGTGTTGTAAACTTTCCTATTCTTGTTCGTGTTTTAGTAGTGCCGCCAATATCATCTTTTTTTATATTCAAACCTGCTATAATATAGTGATCACCCAATTCCCAATCCATTTGAATATTTCCACCATTAGAGGTTTGAACATTGTGAGTTCTAGTCTTCAATAAATAGTCCATATCAACAGGACTAAAAGAAGGAAATGGAAACGGCATTGCCACATCTACTTTCATATTCATATCTATAAAAATATCAAAATCCCTAACAGTTTTTTGATGATAAACATCGAATTTTAATTTCTTGAAATTTTCTGTTAAATCTTTTAATTCTAAAAAAGCAGAATATTTACTCCTAGTGCTATCAGGAATATTCATATAACTATCTCTTGTTGGCTCTTCTCCTGTTGGTTCTGAATAAATTTTATAATTCATTCTATGCTTGTCATATCTAACACCTGTGTGTATCTTATCATTCTTATACCCCAAATAAACACTATGCTCTTCACTACTTGAGCCAGTGCCAGATAATCTTTTTTCGCCACTTCTAGCACTATATCCATTTTCATCTAAGCTACCTTTTGGAGTTTTAACATTTCCAGATTCTGCTCGACCATAAGAAATAGCATATTCAATCCCTTCTACTGTCCCAGATACATCAAAATCTCTTCTAAAAGTATTATTACTAGAATCATAATTCAAACTAACAGAGCCACCAAATTCTTTATCTCCACCCTTTTTTGTTATAATATTAACAACTCCACCTATTGCTTCTGAACCGTGTAAAACAGATGCTGGTCCTTTAACAACTTCTATGCGTTTAATTTGATTTTTCCCAATAAATGGCATGCCGCCTTCCATTGATTTTTGTTGTGATATAGGTTGTCCATCAATTAAAATTAAAGTTCTACGATTGCTTTCACCACGAATGCGAACATATTTAAGTCCACTCCCTCCATTGTCAGATATTGTAACGCCTGGAATATCTCTCAATACTTCTAAAACAGATTGTGCTGGTTTCTTTTTAATTTCATCTTCTTGAATACTATCAATGGATACAGAGACATCTTTTTTAGCTCTACCAGTTTTTGTCGCTGATACAACGATTTCATCTAAATCAACCTCTTCTAAATCATCATCTGCGATTTGTGCAGATTCATCATCTGCGATTTGTGCAGATTCAGCATCTGCGATTTGTGCAGATTCATCATCTGCGATTTGTGCATTAATTGACAACATCAACATTAACGAAAATAATATAGTGATTTTTTTCATAATTCCCCTTATCCTACTGATTGTAGAATTGTTAAATTTATATTTGTTATTTTATTTTTATTTAGTAAATTTTTCATTTCATCTGATATTCTTTTATATAATTCCATTAATGCAATTGAAGTTTTTGGACAACCGTAAATTTTCCACATTGAGCCATCTATTTTTTTTGCTTTATCTTTGCATTCTATAAAACCAACAACATCTTTCAAAGGATAACCTAAAAATAAGCCTATTTCGTGTGGAAAATTATTGGATTTAAAATTATTAGATAATTCCAATAAATAATCTTCTACCTTTTGACAATTATTATAACCAAATCTTTTTAAATATCTATTACGCCATTTCTCTGAAATAAAATCATTCAATTCTTTAGGTTTATAAAATAAAACTTGATTTCTATTTTTTCCTTTATGAATAAGTCTAAAGTCAATCTTCAAAATTTCTCGAATAAACTTTTCACTGTTTATTAAAATATCAAAATCTTCATTTTTTAGTGCAATTAAAACTGCTGGCTTTTTATTTGCAAGCATTGGGGCTATTTTAATTGCTATTTTACCAACAATACACTCTCTAGAACTCATCTTTTTTCTCCTTTTTGAATTAGGTTAACCTAATTTATGATATAAATTTTTTTATTTTTTACAATCTTTACAAATGCCCTTAATAGAATGAGAATGTTCAATAATATCAAACTCTAATTCTTTGGAAATCTTTTTTTGTAAAGCTTCAATTTCAGCATTATAAAATTCAGTAACCTTTCCACAAGAACAGCAAATCAAATGGTCATGATGTTTTTCTTTTCTTATTAATTCATAAATCATTTTTCCTTTCCTTTTTGCTATTTCTGCAATAATACCAGCCTCAGCAAACATTGGCAAAGTGCGATAAACAGTAGCAATTGATAAAGGTGATTTAATCAATTTAATTTGATTATAAATATCTTTAGCATTAAAATGCTTTAAATCTGCATAAGTCGCAACTTTGATAACAGCATTTAAGATTTCTTCTCGTTCTAATGTTACTTTTTTGTTTATAGACCTTAAATATGTTACTAATTTTTCATTATAATTTTTCATTAAAAACTCCTTTTGTTTGCTATAACTTAGCACAACCTAATTAAAATACAACTAAAAACAAATAGAATAAGAAATATTGATAAATTTCGCAGTGATGAAATAAATAGTGCGTTCTTAACGCCGATAAAAAAAATATTGAGAATAATTAAGCAGAATAATTATTTTTTAACTTAATACAAATTCTCTAATTTTATTTGTATATATTCAGTGAACCACATTAAATTATAGTTAACCACAGAGGAAAC
>JAOZMT010000307.1 GCA_029934175.1 Victivallales bacterium
ACTTTGTTTTCTCTGTGGTTAACTATAATTTAATGTGGTTCACTGAATATATACATATTATTTTAATATTTCATCTTCCATATTCAACTGAAGTGCCTCTATGTATTGTTCTTCTGCATCATTCATTCTAAAATATAATTCTTTCCAATACTCTTCAAACTGAATGTCTTCATTATAAAAATTTTGTGTTATTTTAGAATTAAACTGAGTTCGGTTCACTATATCATCTTGAATTTTTAACCTTTTCTCAATTTCCAAACTTAATTTAGTTATATTTGAAAATTGCCTTTCAAGTAAAATTATTTGAGTCTGAAAATCTTTAGGCATTGTATCAAGAATTACCTCTAATTTATTTAATAACTTTTGAAATAAATATGGTGCGAAAGGTTGTAACTTTGCAATATCCTCTTTTATATGATTAGCTATTGTTTTCTTTGATGAAAATTCCGATATTCTTTTTAGAGTTTTTCCATTATATCTTTTTTTAATCAATAATGAATGAATTCGATCAACCGTCCAAACTACATCGCAATATTCTTGCTCTCTTATAACTTTAGCTACAACATTATTATAAAAGAATTCTTGTCGCTTATCTATAGGAGATAATTCTTTATAATTTATCATATTATTTTCAATAAACTTTCCGAATGTTGATTTAAAACGAATATCTTCTGATATATTATTGTCTTTGAAAAATTCAGATATTATCTTTGTTCGATTTTTTGAATTATAGAAAGGTAAAAAAGACAAATATGAAAGCTCAGAATATAAATCAAATGCAAGCCCATCTTGTGGATATGAAGGCTTATCAATTATATTTTCAATAAAGTTGTTTCTTGTTTCTTTTAAATATTGGTATGAATATGCATATTTTTGACTATCTAAATCATTATTTCCTTTAAAATATAGAGCAGTTGCAATCCAATGTAAAACTTTATTGTTAAGTTTATTTATTTTTGAATGATTATTATGTAAAATTAAAGTTTTTATTAATGCTAATTGTAATTTATTATTAAATGGAAAAGATATAATTATTTTACTAATTCCTTTTTTGGGAAAGATAAATTTCATAGAATCTTGTTTTCGCGTAGAAGAAAATTCAATAATTAATCTATCTAAAGGATTTTTAGTGTCTTTTTCACTTATATAATCGACTAAATTTATACAATTTTTTAAATTTTTACTGACATTGTTTATTTCACTTTGAGTTAAAGAAGAATCATCAAAATAGATATTTTGCGGTAACGGATGCAACCGTGCATAACTTATTGATGTAATAAAATATAATAATATAATAAATAGAGTTTGTTTCATAAAATTCACTAAGTTACAGAAAAATAATTTGTTTTGGAAAAATGGTGGTGGGGGGCGGATTCGAACCACCGAAGGCGAAACCGTCAGATTTACAGTCTGATCCCTTTGACCGCTCGGGAACCCCACCTAAAAACCTAAACGCTTAGGTTAAAAAAATGGAGCGAGTAGAGGGAATCGAACCCTCCTAATCAGCTTGGAAGGCTGGAGCATTACCACTATGCTATACTCGCTCGTGATGTTAATAAATATACTACACTTTCCGTTTTTTACAAATTTTTCATAAAGTTTTTTTATGTTTTTTTTCTTTTTCTTTTATCTTTTTTTATTTACAATATGGTAAGAAATTTATAATAAAATATTTACATATATTCTTTAAGAGTAGTTGTAAATGCTTTTATTATTTGACAGGATAACAGGATTTTTATTTATTATTAACATTTCGGAGTTCTTTTTATGAAATAATCAATTTAAGAAATCCTTCAAAATCCAATATTCAACAAGGAATATTCAATAATCAATTTAAGAACTCCTTCAATAAGGATTGCTCTTAATGCCGTTCAAAATAAAATTAAGCAGAATAATAATTCTGCTTAACAAGAAGAAATTAATTTTTCAAAATATTCATCTTGTTAATTCTGAAAATCCTGTTATACTGTGAACGGTTGAAAAATATACTTTTTGAAAGATGATAACAATTGCTATTTTTGATTTTATAAATTCTTGGCTACTAGAAGTAACCAATTATTTATAAAATTAAAAAGAGCTGTTGTTTGCGCTTTCAGGAAGTTTATTTTTCAGCCGTTTGCAGTATATCTTGTCTAAAAATAATACAACAATTTAATTGTCAAATTAAAAAATTTTCTATTTGCTACATTTCAATTTGTTTACTTTTTAATATTTCGTCAAAATCTTTTGGAAACGGAGCTTCAAAATCCATTTGTTTACCAGTTATAGGATGCTTTAATGATAATCTCCATGCATGAAGCAATTGCCTATCTATTTCTAAGTTTTGCTTACCCCCATAAATTTTATCGCCTAAAACAGGTATTTTTTCATTTGCCAAATGAACTCTAATTTGATGTGTTCTTCCAGTCATTATTTTAACATTCAAGAAAGCACAAGGCGTTCCTTCTATCTCAAATCGCTCTATAACTTCATATTCAGTAATAGCTTGTTTTCCATTTCGAGAAACAATAGCCATTTTTTTACGATTTACAGGGTGTCTGCCAATCAAAGAAACAAGCCTTGCTTTTGGTTTTTGTGGAATTCCACAAACTATAGTTGCATATTCCTTTTCTATATTTCTTTGTTCAAATAATTTAGCTAATTTATAATGAACAGATGGATTTCGTGCAACAACTAAACAACCAGAAGTTTCTTTATCTAATCTATGAACAATGCCAGGACGAACCTCATCGGATTTAAATGACTTTGTAAATTCAGGGTCATAAGCCAGCAATGCATTTACTAGAGTTCCTGTATAATTTCCTGCTGCTGGATGAACAACCATTCCAGGAGGCTTATTAATAACAATTAAGCTTTTATCCTTATACAACACATCGAAATCTAAAGGTTCAGGCTTTATATGCACAAATTTATTTTCAGTTGCTTGAAATTTAATGATAAATTCATCATCTTTCATTACTTTAAGTTTATTTACAACAGGTGTATATTGTGGTGATGTAACAAAGTTATTTTTCACTAGATTTTGAAAATAACTTCTTGAGTAATCTGTATATAATTCTGATAATAATTTATCAATTCTCTTACCAACTTGTGATTCATCTACTTTTATTTTTTTTATATTTTCCATAATTCTCCTTTATTAGTTTTATATTATCCTGAATCCGTGAGTTTTTTATGTATGAGTTACTCTTTATTTTTATACTTAGGTGTTTATGAAAAATCGCAGGCATACCGAAATGGTATTCCGAGAATTTTTCATAAATACATAAGAGTGAAAGAAATATTGCAAATCACCGTTAAAAGTTCACGGATTCAGGATTATATTAAAATATACAACCTTAAAAGAAAATTTCAACATTTACTAATAATTAAGTTGTAAAATTTTATACATATATATCGACAGGATAACAGGATTTTCAAAATAGACAGGATTTTTTATGACTAAAACGGCATGTTTCAGATTACACTAAAAAAGAACTTTACTCTTTTGAGAGAGAATTAATATTGTCAGAGTTCAGCTTTCAGGGGCTGTCGATTTACTCGGAGCGCCGCGCGTCTCGCCGGCATAATGCTCAGATACTGGGAAGAATCATCGCTTGTTTAGGAATAAATCCTTAAATAAGCAACTTTCTCAGTATATTAACATCCTGCCACCGAGACGGATGGCGCTCCGTTTTATTAAATCGACAGCCCCTTCAAGCGGACAGTCCAGTAAATACTTTAGCTATGTTTTGATTATTGCCTATCCTTTAACGGTTAAGGTCATTTTTAAGAACAAAACAGCGTATCCTCTTTAAAAACAGTTGTGACGGCTTTTGTTTATTATAAAATTCTTT
>JAOZMT010000308.1 GCA_029934175.1 Victivallales bacterium
CAAAAAAAAGGTTGAAGAATAAAGTCCGTAATATGCCTACTTTTTTCAAATAAGGAGCTTTAAATGAATTATGCAAAATATTTTTTATTAACATTTTTTATGGGTAACTTATTTACTTTGTCGGCTATGGGAAGTGGTAATAACAATAGTGATGTTGCAACTGGAGCTAGCGTTAAGAATTCTACAATCAAAGGCAATGGAATTTTGAAAAAAGAAGAACGAACTTTAGCAAAATTTGAAAACATTAAAACAGATGGTGTTTTTGAAGTTTATATTGTTTGCCAAGAAAAAAACTCAAAATGTAGTATCCAAACAGATAGCAACTTATTGGAATATATAAATACTTCTGTTGAAAATGACACATTAAATTTAACTGTTACAAAAAACATAGAGACTAAAAGTTTAATTAAAATTTATATTTATATGAATAATTTAAATAAACTTGTCTTTAGTGGCTCTAGTGAAATTAAAGTTACTAAAGTCAATAATGAAAAATTAGATCTAAATGTTGAAGGCTCTGGTTCTTTATCTGTCGCAGGAACATCTTCAAATATGTCTTTAATTATGAATGGTTCTAGTGATATAAATTTAAAAGATTTAAAAACAGAAAATGCTAAAGTTGAATTAGGTGGCTCTGGAACTATAATTGTTTGTGCAAGTAAAAGTTTAAATGCTAGTATATCTGGAGCTGGAGAAATTATATATTATGGAAAACCTACTATTTCTAAAAATATAACTGGAGCTGGAGAAGTTTTATCAGCTACTGAATATCAACAAAATAACAATTGGTAATTATGAAAAATTTAAAAATTTATTGTTTCTCTTTTATAATAGCTCTAACTATATTTTCTCTTCATGCAGAAGATATAATAGATTCTGTTGCAAAGTGTGAAATTTTAATTCCAAAAGCCTATAAAACTCCTTTAGCGAGAAGTATGGCAAAGGATAAGATTAAAGATATTATAAAAAAAGATTTAGAAGAACAAGATAAAATTAAATCTCTAAATTCATTTTATGACGAATTGATTAACAAAATATCAATTGAAAATAGCAAAAGAGTGCAAAAAAATAATATTAAAACTAAAAATATTAAAACTCCTATAAGTTGGGGATTTATAAATAAAAATGGTAAATATACTGTTGGTCCTACAAATGATATTATGAATGTTTATGGTTTTTCACAAAGCTTAGCAGCATTTCAGCATAATAATAAATGGGGATTTATGAATAAACAAGGTTCCACTGTTATTATGCCAAAATTTCAAGATGTGTGCATTCCTGGATTTTCTTGTGATTTAGCTGGAGTAAAATATAAAGAAAAATGGGGATTTGTCAATAAAAGAGGTGAGTGGGTTATAAAGCCAATTTATGAAAATCTTCAACCTTTTTTCTATGATTATGCTCAAGTTCAATTAAATGGGAAGTGGGGATTTATTAATAAAAATGGACAATTAATAACAAAAACTATTTTTGATATTTCAAGTTGGGGCTTTTCAGGATATCTTGCTACAGTAAAAATAAATAATAAGTGGGGGTTTATTGATAAAACTGGTAATTATGTTATAAAACCTAAATTTGATTATGCTTATATGTTTACTGAAGATTTAGCAGCAGTTAAGAAAAATAATAAATGGGGGTTTATTAATGTTGATGGAGTATTTGCAATAAAGCCAATTTTTGATAATGCACAACCTTTTATGTTTGATTTAGCTCAAGTTCAAATTGGAGATAAATGGGGTTTTATTAATAGAGCTGGGTCATTAGTTATTCCAGCAGAATATGATTTTGCATATAGTTTTTTTGAAGGTTTAGCTGCAGTTCAATTAAATGGGAAGTGGGGATTTATTAATAAAAAAAATCAGTGGTTTGTTGAACCACAATTTGAAAATGCAAATTCTTTTTTTCGTGAGTATGCTCCTGTTAAACAGAATGGGAAATGGGGGTTTATTAATAAAAGAGGAACTTTTGTTATTAAACCACAGTTTGACATTGCAGATTATTTTTATGATGACTGCACAAGAGTTGGAATTGTGAAATAAAATATAGCTAAAAGCGGATTAAGTTATAAAAACTTATTCACTGGGTGTTACTATGGATAGTGTTTTCTTAGTCGAAGCTAAATATATTGAAAGTTTTAAAATTTATTTAAAATTTAACACTGGTTTGTCTAATATTGTTGATTTAAAAGACATTATTTTAAAATATGAAATAGCTAAGCCTTTAAGAGATATAGATGAATTTTCAAAGTTTCATTTAGATTCGTGGCCTACTTTAGCTTGGGAGTGCGGTTTTGATATTGCTCCAGAAGCATTATATGAAAAATGTTTAAAAATAAATAAAAGTGCGTGAGTTTTAGTTAGAATTAGCGAACTATAAAGTAACAAAGTAAATAATAATTAAAAAGGGGGGATTATGACGAGTATAACAAAGTTTGCATTTTTGTTTTGCTTTCTTATTTCAAGCGCGTGTTTTGCTGGAAATAAACGAATAATGGAACAAGAAATAAAAAAACTTAAGGAATTGAATAAAAAGGTTGTTAATAAGGTTTTGGAAAAAGAAAATATTGCAGATTATAATAATAAAACTGTATATATCAAAGCTAAAATTAAACCTAAAAAAAATAATGATTTTGATGTAGATGTTATAAATTTTTCGACTAAAAAAATATTAGGTGAAATAAATAGTGATGAAGCTGTTTTTAAAGCTGATATAGTTAAAGGGAAAGTAAAAACATCAACAGTTAAAAATATTAAAAATTTAGTTGTTCCAAAAATTCTTCAAGGTGAACAATTTTTAGAATCGACTGTAAACAATAAAATAAAAAACGGGGATGTTGGTGTCCCTAAATAAAAAAGGAGAATATGAAATGAAACAAAAAATGAAAATCATGGTGTGTTTGGTGTTAGTAGGATTTATGAGTATTAACAGTGTTTATGGTGGAAGAAAAAAATTAATGACTGTCGCACAGGCTAAAATTCTTGCTGAACGATCTTTAGTTGAAAGTGTTTTTGGAATTCAACTTCACTTTAAGGAAGAAGTTTCAAATATTATGCAAGGTTATTTTGCTGGAAATATGAAAAGTGATACTGGTAAAGTAAGAATTAATGGAATCAAGTATAATGAAGTTATTTATGATGCAGAAAGAGATATTGCAAAAGTCACTGCAAGTGTCAGAGTTAAAGATATTATAAATATAGATGCTGATTTTAAAGAGTTATTTGGAGAGTGGACTGTTAAACGCGTTGCTTTTTCTACTTCCACAAAAGAACAGTTACAAAAATTAGCAGCATTAAGAGTTGCTGAAGTTGATGCATATAAGAATTTATTAAAACAAATATCTGGTTTTACATTAGAAAGTGGAACAACTATTGAAAATTTTATGTTAAAGTCTGACAAAGTCAAAACATCAGTAGCGGGTTCTATTATGGGGGCAGAGTTAGTTGAGTATTATTGGGAAGGTAAAGATAATGATGCAGTCGTAAAACTTCGTGTAGATATCAATTTATTTAAAGATTTTCTACCAGAAGAAGTTGTTGGTTTAAATGATAGATATATTGAAGCAACTGGTTATGGAGCTTCAGTTGATGATTACGCGGAGACTACTGAATAAAAATATAAATTTTATTTCAAATACTTGATTAAAAAAAGTTGTAAATTTAATTATTTACAGCTTTTTTTGTGTCCTCTTTAAATTTAAAAATAGTTGTAATCTTAATTTTGACAATTTAATAATTTAGCCTGTTTAAAATAGGCGTTGTTCCTAACTCCGTCTAGTCATTCTTTAGACAGGATTAACAGGATTTTTTAATAACTAAAACAAAACTAAT
>JAOZMT010000309.1 GCA_029934175.1 Victivallales bacterium
ACTGATTTGTTTTTATAAATTTTCAGCTTTTCCCATAAAGGAGATGTGTTTAATTCGAATGGTACGAATTCTCTATTTAGCCAATTCAAGATAGTTATATTTTTTGAATAAAAAACATCATCTTGGAAAGATTTTAAATGCTTATTGAGAGTTTTTGGTAAACAATTACGAACATCTGAAAATTCATCATAATTTTCATTTAAAACTCTTCTGACTGTATCAAATAAAATTTCATCAAATAAATCTTTAATAAAATAATATTCATCATCTCTTTTTTTAGTGTATTTCGATTTTTTGATTGATATTCTAAAATCTTCTTGATTTTTAAAACGCAACTGCATAAAGTTGCCTAACTCTTTTATTTCAACTTCTGAATTATAAGTATCTAATAACTCCCAAGCCTTTACTTTTCCTTCTGGTCTATTATCATTTTTTAAATAATTCATAACTTTTTCAAGATTTTTTAAACTTATTAAATGTCCAACTTCATGGCTAAACCCACGCAACATTTTATCTTCACGCTTTTTACTATCTTCCAGTATTTTAATTTTTTCTTCCGCAATAATTCTTTTTTCTTCTTTTGCTTTTATTATTTTTTCATTTTTAAGTTCAATGTCTAGCATATTTTCGATCCAAAAATAATTAGATAAATCATTAATATCTTCATCTTTAATACTTTTCAATAAAACACTGTTATATTGCAATCTATTAATTATATTTTGATCAGATTTTACAGTGTTCAAGTCTGTTTGAATAGCTTCATCAATACTTTTAATAAATTCTATCTTATCATTTTGAGAATCAATTCGCTTTAATAAATTATAAATATCTAAATCTTTGTTTATATTTATAATATCATTGATTATTTCATTTGGTTTAAATTCATAATCACGAGGTAAAGACAAAAAATGCTTTATAAAAAAAACAAAGTCTTCTGGCTTTAATATTTTTATTAGTTCAAATAAATATTTTTTTGCTTGATATATTATTACTCCTTCATTTTTATTTGTTATATTTTTAATATTTTTTTTTATTTGAATAATAAATGATTTAAATTCTTTATAATCAAGCTCTCTTTTATTGTATTTTAATAAAATTTGAAAAGTGTATTGTTCTGGAGATAAATCAATAGTTTGATCAATTAGATCTAAATGCTTCGAAAAATATTGATCTGCTTTTTTATATTCTGATAAATAATATAATATTACACTATAAAAATAATAGCAATTATCTAACATATAATAATAATCTTTGATAGAAGAATTGTTTTGATTTATCTTATTCTCCATTTCTTTTACAAATAGCTTTAAATGTTTTTTAGCTTCCTCATATTGAGAATATTTAAAGCATTTTATTGAGTTTTCATAATTAATGAAATCTAATTCAAATCCTTCTTCTTTCTTTCTATTTGATTCTTTTGTTGTCATATTTCTCCTTTTGCGTTCTCCGCATTTTATTATTGTTTACAAATACGATGAGCATTTAGCGTGCCAAATGTCTATTTTCTTTAAATGTCCTTCATTTTACCCATAAAAATAAATTTCATTGCATAAATCGCAAATAATCTATTTTTGCATTTTGCTAAATTTTATTTACAATATTTGTCAAAAGTTGGTCTTGTTGTTTCTAGAAAATTTGCAACAGACTCTTGATTTTTCTCTAATTTCAAAATCTTAGCTAATCGTGTTTGCTCTTTTGCATTTCGATATAATTCTTTTGCAATCTTCTTTTTCATTTCATCTGACTCTTTTTTGAAATTAAAATCTTCATTTGCTAGTTTTGCAAAAAGCCAATTTGAACTTGAATCATCCATCTCTTTTTCAGGTATATGAATATTTTTAATTTCCTAAATTTAATAATTCATTATAGATAGTTTTAGCTATAATATTTTTAGAAGGACTTAAATCTTCATATATATATTTGAACTTTAAAGTGATATTAATTTCACTATCTTTTTTCTGATGTGTTGGTGATACTTGTGAACAATAAGAATCTAATAATGAATGGTATAAAAATTTTATAGATTTTTTTTGAATATCATCTTTGTTTCTTGGACTACGATAACTGTCTATTTTTCCATATTTATCAATTAAATTTATATATGTTAAATTCCCAGCTAATGGGTTATCGTTCCAGTCAGAACTCTTGTGTAAATCAGAAAATAATTTATAATATTTAGAACATATATAATTTTCAAGTGTTTCAATCGAAGTATCAGGAGTTTTAAAAAGGGATAGTAATATCTTTTCATGCTCACAGTCATCAAAAAATGATTCTTCTTCTATAATAGCACGACATAATACAATAAAGAGAAAACCTATAAATTTCACATTTAAATCATCTTCTCGTGATAATAGATTGTGTGCTGTCCAATTTCTAACTAATTTAACTATCTTATTATGATTCTCTTCCCCTCGATATGAATCCCAAGGAGATGATATATTAGATAAAAAATCATAATAATCATCTTTCAGATTAGAATCTTGCATTTTTAATGAAAAAAACTTTTTAGCTTGCTTTAGTATTCTTTTATAATCATTATTTTCAGCATGTTTTATCTCATTCGTTTTTTTCTTTATTTTTTCTTTTAGATTTTCTTTAGATTCCTGACCTCTTGCATTTCTTAATTCTGTGTTTAATTTACTTAACTCTTCATTTAACAGATGGACATATTCAGGCAACTTATTACATATATAATTACACCCTTCAATAATTCCACGGCGAAGAGTTATATATTGCTTTTCTTCTTTTGAAATATAATTCCCTGCATTTTCTGAAATAACAGTATTTTCTTCAAGCCATTTATCGAACTCTTCTTTATTGTTTTTATTTATACAAGTTGGTAGTTCTATTCTTGCATTTTCACATAATTTAACAAGTTCATCATAGGTATTTTCTTGTTGTTTATTATTCTCTTCAATATTTTTTATTTCAAAATTATTCATAAACCAAGTTTTTATATCTTCTATATTTCTTTGATTTTCTAATTCTATTAATTCTTGCTCTTGTTCAATAGATAATTCTAAATCATGCTGGGCTATAAAATTATCTATACCATCTAAATTATCTATACCAAAATTTTGAGTATACTCACTACTTTCAGTATTATGAGTTAAAAACAAAATTCTATCTTTTGGAAAACCGCTAAATGCAATGCTTAAATATAAATCATAACCTGCTTGTTCTTTTGATAATTCTTCTTGATGAGGAATATATTTTTTTAAGTTTTTAAAATCACTCCATTTTTCAAGATTTAAATCAAAAATAACAAAATCATATTTTATTTCTATTTCTTTTAATTCTTCTATGGCTGATTTAAATGAATTTGCCCTTATTACATTTTTCTTGTAAAATTCTCCACCAAATAAATTTTTGTTTTCTGATTCTTGATCCTCAATCCACAGTATTTTCATGTTGACTCCTTTTTTTAATCTCTAAATGATAGAAATATGTTTTTATTATAATATAATTTGACAGCAAATTTAGATTTTTTTTCATCTTTATTTATCTGAACACTTTCAGAATCGTAATTTAAAGTCTTTAAATCCTCTTTGATTGTGCTTAACCCCTCTTTTGTTCCCGACACTATACCTGCGTTATAACTGTTTTCTAAATTAATTGTCATATATGTATAATCATTTATGATTTCTTCTTCAAAGTTTAATATTATTTTAGAATTGTTTTTGTAATTATTGTATCGAAACAAATTGGTTATTAACTCTCTTAAATGTAATTTTAAAAGAATTTTAATATCTGATTTGTTTTTATAAATTTTCGGTTTTTCT
>JAOZMT010000310.1 GCA_029934175.1 Victivallales bacterium
TATTTTGTTTTAAAATTCCATTTTTTATAGGAAAAATTGTTAGGATTGTATATACCTGAAAAGTAATTCCCTTTATTATCATTAATTATAGATTTATCTATTGCAATATAATATTCAGTTAAGTTTTTCAATTTAGAATAAGGTATAATTAATTTGTTTTTATTAATAGAACATTTACTTATTGGAATTGTAGCTAGAATAGAATTATCTAATACTTTATGAATATAAATATTTCCTTTATCTTTAAAAATGTTTTTTGAGAATTCAATTTCTAATTTCCCTGAGGTTTGAATGTTTTTACTATTATCTTTTGGGAATAAATTTGTAATGATAGGGTTAGAATAAGTAAAAGAATATTTTATTTCTTTATTATCTTTTAATGCACTTCCAAATTTTAATGACTCCTGAATGCCATCTTTATTTTTAACAGTCCAATTTGTTTTAATACTATTTCCATCATCAATAACCTCTATTAAACCATAGTAAAATCTAGATTTTCCTTTAGTTGTCGAACCATAATTATAAGGACCTCCCTTACAAGATCCAGGGCGACCATAAGGACCTGTTTGAAAAACTGGAATTGGAGCTCCTCCACCTGTAGCAAAATCTGCATTTCTACCGTCATCAATTGCTGAGCCATGCATATCGCCAGATATAATAGATAATCCTTGTATGTTATTATCTTTTATAAAATTTGCAATTTCAGTTCTTTCAGTAGCATAAGATTGCCAGCGTGCTTTTTTTGCTTCCTTTTTGCCATTCCATGGTAAACTAGAAATCCAAATAATAGATGCATTTGAGCCATTTGCTTTTAATAATTCTTCTTTAAACCATTTTTTTTGCTCAGCTCCTAATCTTGTTTTTAGTTTAGTATCATGGGTTCTAACTTTAGATGAAGCAGTATATAAATCTGTTAATATAAATCGAACTCTTCCAACGGAAAATGTTTGAAAAATAGGTGTCATATCTCCACCTTTTAAAGGATAGTGAGGTGTGAGTTGTCGATAAACACTATGAACATTTGGCATTGCTACTGGCTCTTCCGCTCCAACTCTATTATCTCTTCCAAAATCATGGTCATCCCAAACATAAATTATAGGCGTTGAACGATAAAGGTCACTTTGGTTTTCAGATGTTAAAGGATATTCATAATTTAATCTAACGAAATCTTCAGATAGGTTTTTATTTTTGCCTCCAGGATGATGATTTTGGTCGCAATAGTAAAAATCTCCAGTCAAAATATGAAATAAACCATTTTCTTCTTTAGTTTTTGTATAAATTGGGTGAGTAGATGCCTTTGTTGAACCATGATGCCCAGTTGAAGATGTAAATTTAAAAGAAGCTGGTTTACCAGAAGATGGAAATGTTTTAAATTTTCCTGTATAAATTCCAGAACCATTGTTTTTAGAATTTAATTTAACTTCTAATTTTCCATTTACTTTTATGCCATAATAATATTGTGTATTTGAATTTAATTGTGAAATATTATTAAAGCGAACAATATTATAGTTATCACTTTTTATAGTTGGCGAAATATAAGCAGGATTTGATAAATCTTTATTTGGACTAATAATACAAACAGTATCAATATTTTTTTCTTTTGTTTTAGCTACAATAGTTGCTTTTGTATCACTTACTCCACCAGACCAAATATATACAATAAAATCTCCTTCACTTTTAGCTAAAAGATTAATTCCACAAAACAACACCAATAGTATTAATACTTTTAAATACTCTCTTATTTTCATAACCTTCTCCGTTTTGTTATATAATATTTGAACAAATTGTAGCTATTCCTAGCGATATTATTGTTGCAATTGTAATTAAATAAATTGTTTTCTTTATATCTAACACTGATGCTCTTTTTCCAGTTTTATTGAAAATAGCTGTTTCTGTAACTTTATTTTTATAAATATTTTTACCGCCTAATCGAATATCTAATATATATGCAGTTAAAGCCTCTAGCCAACCTGCGTTTGGACTGGAATGTGAAGATTGGTCTATGAAAATGGTTTTTAATGGTAGTTTGATTTTTCCTTTTATAAACAAACCTGATAATATTAAAGATGGAATTCCTAAAAGTCTAACTGGAAAATAATTTGCAATATCATCTAATTTTGCAGCAAAGAATCCAAAATTGATATATTTTTCATTTTTATATCCTAACATGGAATCCATTGTATTAATAGCTCTATAGACAAAAGCTCCTGGTAATGAAAAAAGTGAAAAGAAAAAAATAGGCGATAAAATACCATCTCCTAAACTTTCAGCTAATGCCTCAATTGCAGCTCTTGAAATTTCACTTCGACTTAAATTCTCTGTAGAACGACCAACTATCATTGATAATGCTTTTCTTGCTTTCACAATATCATATCCAACTAATGCATAAATAATAGGCAAAATATGTGTAATCAATGACCTAAAAGCTATTGTAAATGACGCTAAAAAAGATATAATTAGGATTGCATAAAATTTCTGAAAATAATGTAATATTAAACATTCTGCGATGTATGCAATTGTTCCAACTATGGATACGACAAGTAATACTAGAAGTCCACCTAAGATTTTTGCATAAATCGCATTTTCTTTTTTATAAAGAAATTTCTCTAAAAATGATACTAAATATCCTATCCAAACTGTTGAATGTCCGATATTTCGTGGATCACCTAATATTACATCAAAAAGTAAAACTAAAAATATCATAAACTTTCAAACAGCTTCTTTAATTCATTAGGAATATTTAAAAACGAGAAGTTTTTTAATTCTCTACGCAGAGGATAATTCCCTCTTAATTTTTCAAAATTTTCAGGATTTGCTCTTAAAGCATTATCATCTGATAAAATATCATAAGAATAATTATAAGCATTTAATAAAATTTCATATTTATTTTCTATATTTGCGAACTGTGCAAAATTTATATTTTTAATTTTGGGCATAGGAATATCATTAGGAGTCCAGTTATTAAGATTTAGGTTGAAGAATTTACTGATAAATTGCACGCTCATAGCTGTTCCTTGTGCTTTCCCATCGGCTGAATATCCTGCAATATGTGGCGTTGCAATATCTAATAAACTTAATAATTCTAAGTCAATATTTGGTTCATTTTCCCAAACATCTAAAACCGCACCTTTTATTTGCGAAGTGTGCAATGCTGATTTTAAAGATTGATTGCAAACAACTTCCCCACGAGATGAATTTATTAAAAAAGCTTTTGGTTGCATAAGTCGCAAAAATTTATCATCAATAAGATGATAAGTTTTATAATCACCATCTAATGTTAAAGGTGTATGAACAGTAATAAAATCTGCACAAGTCGCAATTTCTGTTAAACTTGCCCATTTAATTTTATCTTCACTTTTTTCTCTAATAGGATCATTTAACAAAACTTTCATACCAAAAGCTTTTGCGACTTTTTCGACCTCTTTACCTACATTACCAACACCTATTATTCCAAGAGTTTTGCCTTGCAATGGAATATTATGTTTGACTGATAAGTTTAAGAGAACAGAAGTGATATATTGTGCAACAGATGGAGCATTGCAACCTTTTGCATTTAACCAAGTAATATTATTTTTATTACAAAACTCAGTATCAATATGGTCATAACCAATTGTTGCCGTCGCAATAGCTTTTACTTGTGAATTTGCGAGTAATGCAGAATTGCACATTGTGCGTGTTCTGACAATAAGAGCATCAGCATCAGAAACCATCTCTTTGGATATTTCACTTCCAGGGATATAATGGACATCTGCAATATCATCAAGAATTCCTT
>JAOZMT010000311.1 GCA_029934175.1 Victivallales bacterium
TAATGTAAATAGCTTTAGCTATGTTTTGATAACAAACTATCCTTAAACGGTTAAGGTTGTTTTTTTATCCGAACCAGCGATAAATCGCTTTATGTTGCTATCCGCTTGAAAGCGGAACTCCGACGGTTTTTTGACTTTTCTAGCTCAAAGAGTAAAGACCTTTTTGAAACTAGCCTTATTTTCTTGTTTTTTATTTAAATTTTCATGAGTTTGACCTGTTACTATTTTTGAATTTATTGAACCACAAATAAAAATATACCATCCTATTGGAAATATATCCATTCTAATAATTGCTCCAACATGAAATACATACAAAAGAAAAGACATAATAAAAAGAGATAAATATGGAAGAATATATTTAGATATTTTTAAAAAAATAATTTTTATGTTCTTTAGTTTCATATCAATCAATAATAACCTAATTTCTTAAAACATGTATAAATCACATTCTTCTGTTCCTTTAGGAACAACTTTAGTATCTCCTGTATATCCATCTTCCATATATATCCAGTCAACTCCATCGTTTTCATAACATTCTATCATAACTTCATCATAAAATCCAAGTTGCATTAATTCCACTTTGGCATCTTCAATTGACACCTTGTATCTTTTTGAATACCAAGGAATTATTTTTTTAGGTCTAAATAGTTCTAAGGCTTTTTGTATCTTCATTCTTTTTTTTGACATTTTGTTCTCCTTTTCATCACTTCAAATGAAATGATATATTTTGTTTTAGTAAATAACGATTGTATTCGTCATCAGTTAAGTATATAATTACGGCATTAATATTGAATGCCTATTTACATTAAATATTTTTTTATTTGCTCTGGATTTTGGCGCAAGTCAAGAATTCTATAAACCAAAATTATATTTTTTTAATTTTATAATAAACTGCGTATGGAAATCGTTCAGATAATAAACGATAAAAATGACCTTCTTTTATATGTATTCCTGCATAAAGTAAAAGTGAATCTATATCTGAAAATAAAGAATTTACAAAATGGTCTCCTAATCCTTTTTTTTGGTTATCATAAAATAATCTACCAAGATATAAATCATTCATAGCAGAGGGCAAAATTTCCAATTTCATTTAAACGCATTCCTTAATTTTTTCTTAGCAATTTCCCAAGGAATAGCCTCTTCTAATCCTTTTTCAAAACGACTTTCTGTTTCATCTAATAACTCCTTATGCCATGACGGTGAAGTTGGATAATTTGTTTCACTAGATAAATCTTTCCAAAGCAATTCCATCGCTTACAATTTCTCAACCTTGCTCATTTGTTTTATTTGGATTGTATCAATCATAATGTCTCCTGTTTTAAGTTTAAATTTCTTGTTTTCACTTCAAATGAAATGATATATTTTGTTTTAGTAAATAACGATTGTATCCGTCATCGGTTAAGTATATAATGACCGCATTAATACTTTCGCCATAGAATTTTGCTCTAATAGCTCGTGCAATGTCTTCTTTCTTATAAATAGGAATGCTATTTAATTTTACTAATATCACGCCTCGTTCAATATCTGCTGTATTATTGAAAACATCACTAACAACCACCCCATTAAAAAATGGATACCCTAAAGCTTTTGCTATAGGCTCTGTTAGGTTTTGAACTCCTATTCCTAATTTTCTCTTTATGACCTCATCAATATTATCATTACTATAAGACTCTATTGTTAAATTATATGACTTGTCATTATTTATTATAAATTTAAAATGCTCGTTAGCTTTTAATTTCCATAAAAAGCTACTTAAATCAATTAATGATTTGATAGGTTTATCTTCAATTTTAGTTATAATATCTCCATTTTTCAAACCAACTATACTTGCAGGACTACCTTTTATAATCTCCTTTATAAAAATCTCTTTTTGACCATTTTCTTTATATCTTCTAGCTGGAATTATTCCAAGTGATACACTTCCAAATCTTTCTGGGATTAACCAATCTGATAATAAATTTTCAACTCGCTGTGTAGGAATAGCAAAACCAATACCTTGAGCCTCTTTGTAAATAGCAGTATTTATCCCCATTAATTTACCTTCTAAATTAACAAGAGGACCTCCACTATTTCCAGGATTAATGGCAGTATCTGTTTGAAGAAGGTCTGAAAAAATAGCTTCTCCTTGGAATGTAGTTTCTCTATTAACAGCACTTAATATTCCATGAGAAATAGTATTACCTAAACCATAAGGATTACCTATTGCAATAACAGTTTCACCGAGCATATAATCAGTTTCCGAAAACTCTATTGGAGTTAATACAATATCATCTGGCAAGTCAATAATTTTTAATAATGCAATATCATTAACTTGATCACTTGCAACTTCTTCTGCAAAAAACTTTTTACCATTAGATAATGTAACTTGTATTCTTGTTGCTCGATGAACTACATGCGAATTGGTAACAATCAACCCTTCTTTATCAATAATACTTCCACTACCCAGTGAATATGTTTTTTGATTTTTTCTTCTTTGCCGTTGATAGCCAAAAAACTCATCAAGCATACTATCAAAGTGCGAATTTGATCTTCCTTGATAACGATTTACAATTCGTTCTGTGCTGAGATTAACAACAGATGGCATAACTTTTCTTATAGTTTTCACTAATGGCGTTTCTCTAACAGAATCTGCATAAGTCGCAGAAAAAATAAATAAAACAAATATTAATAAACAATTTTTTTTCATAAAGACTCCTCGTCGTTATTTTGTGGTTTCATAAAGAAATAGAAATTTATTTCACATGCAATTCCAAATATAAAATAAACACCAAGTAAAATCCAAGTTGAGTAATATCCAAAAAAGATAGACAAAAACCCACATATTAATCCAATTGGAATAGTAAAAAAAGGTGCTGAAAAACTTTCTTTTCTAATAGCAAGTGGCACTAGAAAGATTATTAAAGAAATAATAAAACCTAAGAAAAAATTAATTATGAAAGTCCACATTTTTATTAAGGGGTTGTATTGTTCATTTTCAAAGTTTCTGAAAATAATGGTAGCGAACAACCATCATCAAATTCTGTTGCTGCCGTCACGCCTATTTCTGCTATTTCTTGAGCAGTATAATCTAAATTATAAACAGCATTCATTGCACCAAGAGCATAAGACTGTCCTGAGCCTATTGCCCAAAATATATGATACTCATTTACATTGCGATAACTATCAACATTAAACAATCCATTAGAATTTAGAATTAATGCATTTATTTGATTTGATTCTACAGGTTGATCATCATCTCCTTCACTTGTTTCAATAAAATAATCATCTTTCATTGTTTTATGAATTTTCAAAAAAGATTCAAAAATTTCAATTTTATTATTTAGTTTTAATAATTTGGGTTGTTTAATGATTAAATGTTGGATAATATTACCAATAGAACACCATCCTACATGTCCTATAAAGCTATTATTAACTTTATGAAATTTACCTTTAGTTTTTTGGTATTTAGCCATTATTTTCAATGAGCCACAATTATGTTGTGAATCAGAAGCAATTGCTCCTAAATCTCCTTTTACCACGCCACATAAAATTGACATATATTCTCCTTCTGTTTATTTTTAAATTCTCTTTTTAGAACTGGCTATTTAACGGAGCGCCATCCGTCTCGGTGGCAGGATGTTAATATACAGAGAAATATACTTAATTTAAGCATTTATTCCTAACCAAGCAATATCCGTTTCCCAGTAACTAAACTTTATGCCGCCGAGACGGATGGCGCTCCGTTAAATTCAATATCCATTTTTTTATTATATACTACAATAAATCTGCG
>JAOZMT010000020.1 GCA_029934175.1 Victivallales bacterium
ACTATTTTTTCGACTATTTGTAATTGAAAGTGTAAAGTTCATCTGAAACTAGCCAAAATTTCAACCTTAAATGCCTGTCTTATTTTTTTGGCTCACTATAATTTTTTATTCTGCTCTTAATTATTCTACAAATTATAAAAGTTTAAGTTTATTTCTAATTTTGACTTGAATATAAGTTTTTTGATAATATATTAAAAAAATCAAAGATTTAACAAAAATTAACATCTATACTGCAAACGGCTGAAAAATAAACTTCCTGAAAGCGCAAACAATAGCTCTTTTTGATTTTATAAATAATTGATTACTTCTAGTAGCCAAGCATTTATAAAATTAAAAATAGCAATTGTTATCATCTTTCAAAAAGTATATTTTTCAACTGTTCACAGTATAAAAATAAAAAGGACTATTTGTATGAATAAAAAATTTGTATTATTATTATTAACATCATTTTTAACTTTTGCATTATTCGCAGAAGATAATCAAGCTAGAAAAAATTCTGAAAAATATCTAACAGCTTTGAAGAAACGACCATCGACAGGATACTTGTTTGATAAATTTTATTCTACTTGGCAAGATCATTCTACAATTAACGAATTAATTAAAAAATTATCAAAATCTTATGAAGAAGAAGGCAATATTAACGATTTAATCTTACAGGGTTTTTTATATGAACGAGAAGGTAATAATGTAGAAGCATTATCAATTTATGAAAAAGTTATAACTTTAGATAAGAAATTATTTGATATTTATTATTATAAAAGCAAACTTGAATTTGCATCCTTTAATCTTGACCAAGCAATTAAAACTTTAAATGAAGCACTAACATTAAAACCATCAGAAAAGATTAAGATAAATATTTATAAACTTTTAGGGAAAGTATATATTAGAAATGATCAAGAAAAAGAAGGCTTAGAAATTTGGAATAAATTGCTTGAAATTTATGAAGATGAAGATCTTTATGAAGAAATTATCGAATTGCAAGTTGAAGAAGGATTATTGAACGAAGCCTTGAAATCTTGTAAAAATTTAATTGAAAAAACAAAAAATAAGTTTAAAGAAATCAATTTAACTTTGCGTATTGGAGATATTTATAAATTAAAAGATGATAAAGCTGAAGCACTAAAAACTTATTCAAAAGCATTGAATATGACAGGCAGTAATTCTTGGATTGAAAAAGAAATTATTGCTCAAATTGAACATATTTTTAGAGGAGAAGATGATATTACAGGATTGTTAAAGTATTATGAAAAACTTTTAGACGGGAATGATAAAAGAATTTATATTTTGAAACGATATGCTTCAATATTAGATGAAAATGATAGAACAGAAGATGCATTAAAAATTTTAAAAAATGTAATGACACAAACCCCATTGGATAAATCAAATAAAGAAAGTTATGCAGATTTATTGATTGATGCAAAGAAAAATGATGAAGCTTTAAAATTTTTTATTGAGCTAGAAAAACTTTATCCAGATGATATTGAACTTCTAATTAAAAAAGCTGATATTTTATATAAATTGAAGAAAAAAGCTGAAGTTGTGGCAAATTTAAAGAGATTTATTGAATTATCAAATTCAGAATTTACTTATATAAGAGTTGGGCGAATTTTCAAAAATTATGATTATACTCAAGCTTTAACTTCTATTTATGAAGAGATGATTTTAAAATATCCTAAAAGTTCAAATGCTAAAGAAATTTATGCATTCCATTTATGGAATATTGATGAAAAAAAGAAGGCTATTGATACTTATAAAAATCTTGCTAAAGAAGACAATTTTGATCTTTTAATAAGAATTGTTCGTTCCTTAAAAGAGTTTGGAGAAATAAAAATTGCTTTGGAAATTTTAGAAGAACAAAAGAGTAAATATGATGATAACTTTAGATTTAATGAAGAGATAAATATTTTATATTCTGTTCTAAAAAAATATGATAAAGCCTTAGAAGCTGCGTTTAAACTTTGTGATATTGCAGAAAATGAAAACGAAAATATGCGTGGGATAGTTGCTGTATATCATTCTGCACAGAAAATTAAGAAAATGGATAAAATTATAGAGGAATTAGAAACAGAAACAGAATTAAGTGAAAATAGAATTTGTTTATTGTCTTATCTTTATGAAAAAAAGGATGATGAGAAAGATCTTCTAATTATAAATCAATATTTAGCAAAATATCCGAATTCTATAACTTTATTAAATCGTAAAATAAAATTACATAAAAACAAAAATGAATTGAAAGAAGCGACAATTATTTTAGAAAAACTATTGTCTTTTAATCCTAAAAATAAAACAAATCTTCTAAAACAGTTAGTTGAAATCAATCAAAAACAAAATGAGAATGACATAGCAATTAAATGGATAAAAGAATGGCGGAAGATATCACCTAATACGACAGTAACATATATTCTTGAAAGTAAAATATATCAGATAAAAAATGAAGAAAAAACCGCTTTGGATATTTTATTAAAAGCAAAGTTTAAATTTCCTGACAATGATGAGATATTTTCAAGTTTAATACAGCATTATCTTAGATACCAAAAATATAAAGAAGCAACTAATCTTAAATGGCGTGAACTTAGTAAAATAGAAGAATTATCTAAAAAAATGTCAATAGTTAAAAATTTAGTTCAATACGCTCAATATTCAAATAGTATTGACTCACTTCGTCAACGCTTTGAAAATAGAATGAATTCTAATAAAAAAAGTGTATTTCCGCTTCTTGCATTGGCTGAAATTAATCGTCATACAGGGAATTATGGACAACGCAGAGCATATTTAATAAAAGCATCAGAAATGAAAAATAATGATATTCCACTTTTATTGGAACTTGCAAAAACCGAGGAAGAAGAAGGAGATTATTTTAAGGCACTTGCAACTTTAAAAAAGGCGGAGACAATTGATAAATCAGATAATATTCAAAAGCGTATTGCTGAATTTTATTTGAGACAAGGAGAGGATGAAAAAGGTTTTCAAATTTTGTTTAAGATAGCAGGTGGAATAGATATGACAGCAGAAAAAGCTGAAGAGATTACCAAAAAACTATTAACATCTCAACAATTCAAAAAAGTCATAAGTTTTCTTGATAGATTTAATCATAAATTTAAAGATAATTACAGGCTTGAATATCTTTATGCGGTTGCATTATTCAATACTCAAGAATTTGATAAAGCGATATCTAAATTTCTTTCACTTCTCGAAATAAAAAAAGAGATAAATATTTCTAATAATATGTTGGCAGTAGCTAGTTTTAACGCTTCATACAGAAATAGTTTAATGCAACAAGTTGGTTTTACAGAAGAAGCAGTAAAACTTATGGAATATATGAATCTTAAATATCAAATTAATTCTTATAGCAATAATAATAGAAGTTATGGGAGAGGCGGCGCAAATAGCAATCCTATAATAATGCCTAAAAATCTAGAAAACTTAAAAGATTTTGTTATTGCACATCTCGCAACAATTATGACATTTCAAAATAATAGTTCTTTAGAATCAATAATAACTAAATTATCTGATAAAAATATTGAATATGCTGAATTAAAGCTTTTATTACTTTGTGAGCAAAATATTCAATTAAAATATATTAAAAATAAAAATTCTAAATCAAAAAATATTTATGATTATTTTTATGAAAAAAATCCAGATAATAAAACAATAACAGCTTTATGGTTAAAAAATTCAGGACAAACAAATATAACAAAAGAAGGTTTTCTTTTAAAATTTAATTATTGTAAAGATAAATATCCTAAATTCGCGATTAACATATTTATAACGGCAATACATAAAAAGATTGATTTAGATGAAAAAATTATTAATGAGGCTTTTACTTTAATTGAGCAAGTAAAGTCTGATAATTCAGCAAATAAAATATATATAGCTTCTATTTACACTAGTTTATTATCGTTGAAGAATATTAGTGATGAATTAAAATCAAAAATATCAAATAAGTATGAACAAATTATTAATGATAAAGAAAATAAAACAATTGTTTATCAGTATTTTAATTTTGTAGCTAAATATCTTATAAAAAATGGAAAATATGATAGACTTATAGAAATGTTAGAAAATTATTCTAAGGATAATAATAAAAATAATAATATTAGTTTTTATCCACCTGGTCATTATTATGGGGGAAGGCATGGTAATCAAATATTTAAAGCATTAGAAAATCCAATACGAAGCATCAAAGGATTACCATTTAATTTGATTATGTTTTTGAGTGCTCAAAATCATTATTATGGAAGAGGCGAAGAAACACTTATTGATAAAAATAAACTTTGGGAAGCAACCAGTAAATCAAGTAGCAATATTTTAAAATTGGTTGTTGCAAATTATTGTGAGAATAAAGAAAATGCGGAGAATGCAATTTTAGAAATGTTAAAAGATGAAAAAATTGATAATTCACATCTTCTTTTTGCTGCGTATAATAGAACTTTAAATGATGATTTTCTCGGAGCGGTTGAGTTAATAAATAAAGCACTAAAGAAAACGACAGACAAAAATGAATTAAAATCTTTAAATAGCTCAGTCCTGTTTTATTTGTCATTGGTTGAAGATACTTCAAAATGTAAAGAGTTTGCTAAACTCGCAGGCAGTAGATTAATGAAAATGAATTTAATTAGAGAAAATCAGATAAAACTTGCAGAATTTTTAGAAATATTTGAATTAAAGGAATTGATTGCAAAAATTGATGTAAAACTTGCGGAAACCGCAACGACAACAACAGTCAATAGACCTTCGAGAAGCTCTTTTGGTCGAAGTCAAAGAAGAGCTGTTTCGCCTCGGGAAAAGATAAATAAACTATTTTATGAGAATAAAACAGATGCAGCTATTACGCTTGCAGTTCGAGAATATCGCAAAAAATTAAAATCACATATTCGCTCTTTTAATGCATCTAATAATTCTTATAATAATAATTATATTTATGAAATTAACTCAATTCTTGATATAGTAAAAAATAAAGATAAGAGTAATGAGTTCTTGAAAAAGTTAAATGCAATTACAGGAGAGATTACTTTAGGGAATATATTAGATTTAGGATATTATTATGAATATTCTAAACAAAATAAAAAGGCATTAAAAGAATATGAAAAGGCTTATGAGAAGAGTCCAGAATATCGATTTGTTAATTTTAAACTTTCAATACTTTTATTAAATAGAGATGAAAAGCAAGCAATTGAACATTTTAAAAAGTGCTTTTTTAGAAATTCAGAAATGTTAATTCAACAACTTGGAGTATTTCAGCAACAAACTAGAAAATTTGATGAAAAACTTAAATATATAAAGTTATCTTTGATTGCAATTAAAGAAAGCAAAAGCTTTAATGCTCAACAGAGTTATTTTTATAATTTATTTAATTCTTTTACGGATAATTTTTACGATAATAATCAAAATATTATTTCTATTTTAAAACTGTCTGATGAAAAATTTCAACAATTTGATGAAAAAACAAAAGAACAACTTAAAGAACGAGAAAAATTATTTATTGAATTAACTAATGTATGTATGCAAAAAGGAGTTGTCGCAAAACAAGCCTTTGCCCTACAATATACATTCAAAAAGAAATTTAAAACTATTGATGACGAATTATTTCAAAATGCGATAATCGCAGTAGAAAAATTGGACTCAAATTATCAACAAGCATATTATCATAATAATAATAGAGCTAATGCTCCTGAAATAGAGGCTTTTATTGCGAGATATGCATATAAAAATAATAAATTAGAACAGCTTAAAAATTTGAGAGAAACTCTAGCTGGTAATCAGAATTACTTACAATATTTTAAAAACATTGACCGTTTGTATAATGCAGATGAAAAAGGATTTATTGAAATAATTAAAACGAATACTAAAGATATTCTGGTTGCGGCTATCGCAGTAATCAACATAAAAAAACTTAATATTGATATTTCTGAAAATCTTTTTAAATGGAAAGCGTCTAATCAAAATTATCATAATCAAGCACATTCTTTATTCTCTATGTGGTTTAAGTCATTAGTTGAGCGTTCTAAAGAAAAAGAGTTTATTTTATTTTCTGAAAAAATGTTAAATGATTTATTGAAAGATAGAATTGGAAAGAAGGAAAGTAAAACGAATTTAATGGTAATGGGTATTGTTATTAATGGTAGACCAATTTCTCAATCTATACAAAATACAATTAATACTTTGATGAATATTTCACCAAAATATGCATTTGTTTTTTGTGAAATTCTTAAAAAAGAAAAATATAATTCAGCATTAAAAACTCTTTCAAATTCGGAGCATATTTACAATAATATGAACTCTAAATTATCTCAATTATTTCAGGATAATGGCATTAAGGAAAATATTGATTTGCTTAATGATATTTCTTGCTTAGGAGATTTTAAAGATTTTCCAGTATTAGACACAGATAATTCTAATCAATCTTTTTTATCAGGAATTCTTTATAAAATTAAAAATGGAGGCAATGGGAAAAGCGACCAAAGAGAAAAAAACAAAAAAGAGATAAAAGAGAAATTGAAAATGATTGATACATTTGGATCAAATTTTATTTTAACTTTAGCAGAAAATGATTCTCAAGCTGCAATTTTTTCTTTTCTAGACAAATATATTACAGATATTACAGCTTGTGAAAATACACAAATAAAAGAGTTCTCTAAAATGTTGGGAAAAATAATTAAGAACCAATCTATTCATAAAGATGAAATTACAGGCGAGTTTTATAAACTTTATAATGATGCCTTAGCAGTTGATGCTAATGCACTTTTTGAAGAGTTTATGAAAAAGAAAATGACATCGCAATCTTATTATAATGATATTCGTGAAGGAGCGAGCCTCGCAAAACAATTATTTAAAAAAGAACCAGAAAAAGCAGATAAGCTGATTGAAAATATGCTTGTAAAATTAAAAAGAATACAACTTAGAATGCCTAATCATTTTAGTCAAAATAATTCTATTTATAATCAATTATTTAATGAATTTAGAAAAAACTCGCGCGAAAATATTGATGCAAATATTCTGTTAATAAAATTAGTAAATAGACATCCTCAATTAAAGTCAGATTCTAATTATCGTGAGTTATATAATAATTTACATTATTGTTTTAGAAAAGATATTAGAAAACTTACAGATAAAAAAGTGTCAAAGATAAACGCTTTTTGTGAAACAATAAAAAAATATGATATAAAACTTACAGATATTAAATTTTTATCATCTTTACCGATTATTTATAACACGGCAGATAATTTATATGATGATGCAGGTAAAGCTTTAAATATTCTTGAGAATGAAAAAGAGCCTTCGCCTTTTATAAAAGAGGCAAAAATAATTCTTGCAATGGTTGCTCATAAAAGAAATAATAAATACAAATTCGATGAAATTAAAACAATTCAGTTTTATACCTCAATTATTAATAATGAAAAATATTCTATTTCTGAAAGGCTCAACTATTTGTCAAGTTCTTTATACATCTTTAAAAATTTTCATTTATATGAACTTGCGACTCATGCAATTAAACTTTATGGGAAAAGAAAAATATCTAGAACAGTGGAAAGTCAATACAATAATATGTTAAAGTATGCTCTTGAAATGTTATTTGAAATTGAAATTAACTCTAAAGATAAAGGTTTTATTTTGCCTATTGTAAAAGAATGTTGGCAAAATTTTAAAAGGAAATATTATCAAGATATTTTAAAAGGCTCATATTCAAATGAAACTTTGAATTACTTTAATCTATTTATGAAATTATCTGATGAGAATGAATTAGATGATTTTATGAAAGATGAAATATGGAAAACTCTTTCAACAAACCCTAAAGTGATAACAGGTTTGATAAAAAACAAAAAGTCTAAATTGTTAAGAGAATTTATTGCAAATAGTTGGAGTGAATTAGGTAACCTTAGACAATATTCTTCTAGTAATGCCTTAACACAAGAAGAGGTCGAAAATGCTGATAAAATCATTGAAGAATTTAAAGATAATGATTTGAAATTTTATACAAAAATAGCACTTGCTTATCATTATAAATTTAAACCTAATTCAACAAAAACAAATCGTTCTAGTCAAGATATAAAGATTTTAGCAAAAGAGTTATTGAAGATGGAATTTGCGAATCCCGCAATTAGGCGAAAATGTATTATTGAATTAATGTATTATGCATCAACTGAACTTAAAGATTGTTATGATGAATTATATAAAGATGCTAAAGTCGCAGATATTATGAGTTCTAAAAATAGTCAATTCAGAAGTGGATATAGACAATATTTAATAGAATTATTATTAAATAATAAAGGTGATCTATTTTTTGTGAAACTTGAAGAAATATTTCAATTAGCTAAGTTTTCTAATAATAAGAGTAGTTATGCAAAATATGGATATAGAGATATACTTAACGAAGTATTTAGTAAAATAAATAATTCAAAAAAACACCTTGATATTGATTTTGAAAAATTCCTTACAGTGCTTGATTCGGTAAATGAAATTGGTATAAAAATAGGAGATATTGATAGTTTTTTCATAATGTGTTCTGGAGTTGTTTTTGCAACTAAAGATGAAAAAGAACAGATAAAGTGGACAAATCAATTTTTAGAAAAAAGTTTCAGAAATGTTTCAAAATATCACATTGAAAAAATATATAAAACTTTTAAGCAAATCAAAGAGTCTAAAGAAAATTATATTGAAGTTAGTATCAAATATTTAGACTCAGAAATGACAAAAAAAATATGTAAAGCAAATACGCAGGATTTAGAATCTAGAAAAAACAATTTGATAAATAATGTTTCTAGATATATCAAAAACGGTGACAGTTATTCACTTGTCATTAAAATGATGGCAAAGCAAAAAGATTACACTCAATATAAAATTGCGAATAAATTTAAAGAATATTATGATATACTCAAAAAAGATAAAAAACCTATAGATGCCTTGGAAAAAGCAATTGATGTTTTTAATAAAGCCTGTAACGGAAAATGTAATATAAGTGTTTCAAATAGAATCCCAACCAGTGATTTTAGAGTTGCTGAAAACTTTAAAGCTTGTATTAAAATGCTAGAAAGCAAATTAGAAAATGGAGATTTTTTAACGCGTGAAATATTATTACATCTTTCTATATATAAAAGTGAAAATGCTAAAAAAGCAGTTGTTGTAAAAGATTTTGTAAAAGATTTATTTTCAAATGAAGAATTAAGTGATAGAGAAAAATTTGATTATTTAGATTGTAATTTATCTAAATTAAGAGAATATAATAAAACTTTTCAATTCGCAAATCAAATTTTGAATTTTTATATAAAATATTCAGAAAGTGAAAATAATAAAATTCATGAAAGTGATATAAGAGATCTTCTTTATTTTTTCATTTACAATAAAGATAATATTAATTTAAAAAATATTGCAGATAAAGTAATCCCATTAGCAGAAAAATATAAGGAGAAAGCATCTTATCATAGAATATATCTATACACTGCAATGTTTTATGTAGAGATTGAAAATCTTGAAAAAGCTATAAGTTCACTGGATAGTCATAATATTCATGAAAATTATTATGATGACTTGGTTTCGGATACAATCAAACAAAATTATCCTAAGCTATCAGCTTTTGTCATAACTAAATATTTTAATTCTATTTCTACTAATAATTTTAATTATTCTTTAAATGATAAAATATATCAAAATATTGATAAAATTACAAAAAATATCAACGATGATGACATAAAATTATTGGCAAAAGTTTATATTGCAACTTTTAAGAGTGAAGCACAAAAAACAGCTCTAGAGGGGTTGTTTGAAGAGTTTTCAAAACATAAATTTAAAAATAAAGATATTCGTAAAAAAATAATATTATTGTTTTCTCAAAGCGTAAATTTTACAAATAGATTAGCTGAAAATATAATGGAATGTTACAAAGATTTATCTTTCGATGAAATAATGGGAAGTTATAATAAATATGATAAAGTAGCTAATAGTATGGTCAATTTTTTGATTAATGGAAATATTAAAAATAGTAATTTTATTTTAGAAAAAATTATAGCAACAAAGCATAGAAATTTAGAAAGTTTTCATAGAAATTTAATTACTAAAATAGTAAAATCATTAGCAAATCCTCCAAGCTCTTTTGATATTAAAATTTTAAATGATTTTATTGTTAAATTTTACCTCAATAAGAATATTGAATTTAGTAAAGAAAGTGATAAAAAGAAATTGCTAGCTCTTTTGTTTTTTACTCAAACGATTAATGAAAATGTAGAGAATTATAAAGTCATAAAATCAAAACGGAAAGAGTTTGATAACACTAAAATATCAAAATGGAATATATTTAAACTGTTTTCTAATTATGCTAATTCTAAAGATAATATTTCTGAAAAATTGGAACTTTTTAGTTTGGTTATAGATTATCTTTATAATGAAAACAATAGTTCTATTATAGATTTTGATGGAAAAGAATATCCTAAAAATCATTTTTCACATTATTGGAAAGATTATAAAAAAGAGTCTTTTTTATATGAATATATTTTATATACTTTTTATCTAAATTTAGGCAAAGAAGATAAAGCAAATCAAGTTTATAAAGAGCTACAAAAGGAGAACGAATCAAATAGTCTATGGCAGTCTATTGATGATAAAAATAGGTTTGCGGTATTTTCAAACAAAATAACTTTAAGAGAAAGTTTAGAAGAGCATTTTGATATTTTTCTCTACTCAAAACCTTGCATTGTTAAATGGAATATAAAAGTTGATAATAAAGTAATAGCGAAGTCAGCAAAAACATATACCAAATCAAATCCACAAATAGAAATTAAATTTAAAACGCCTGAGGTTGATTTTGATAAAAAACTTATTTTAAATTTTGAATGTTATGATAATGAAGAACTTATATTGCATAAATCGCAAGAATTTACTATTAGAAACAAGAGGGAAATAGGAGTGGTAATTAAAAATCCTGTATTGAAAAAATTTGTGCAGAGTGAATTTCAACAAACAAAAGATTTTGATAATATTCTTACTGCAATGCAAAAATATAAAGGGGAGGCAATAATTATAGATGCAAATCCTGCAACTTTAAAAGAAATTGCGAACTATGCAGATAAACTTCAAGAATTTACTGAAGGAGGAGGATATTTAATGATATGCAATGTTACTCCAGAAACAATAGATTTATTTAATAAAATTGTTGGAGTTAATCATTTAATCCGCCCATTTGAAATAGAAAATGTAAGGTTTAATAATAATTCAGAAGCAGATTTCGATAATAATGATTTGAAATTATATACTGATGAAAGATTACAAAAATATAGAAGCACAAAATGGTTATCTGAAAGTCTATTTTCTTATGTTTTAGATTCTGAAAATATGTCAGGATTTTTAAAATTCCCAACGCAAAAAGAGATGGGCAAAAAAACAAAAGAAAGACTAGTTAAGTTTCCACGAATAGATCATTGGCCTGCAAATATGGTAAATGGCTTAAGTTCTCATTGGAAATATGGATATGCTATTATTCTTGATGATGGGCATAAAACTAAATGGAATATGTCTTTTCCAAGAGAAGTGATTATCACTGATATAACAATAGTATTAAAGACTTATTATCATAACATTACAGAAATAAATCTGTTTGTCGATTCTCAAAAAGAACCTATCATATTAAAGTTAGATGGGAAACAAAAATCTTTTTCTATTCCAAATATTAAAACAAAAAATATAAAGATTGATATTACAAAATGGGATGATAGTGGCAAAGAAAGAGCAAATGTTATAGGTATAGAGAATATTGAAATTCTTGTTAAAAAATCTGATAATTATAATAAAAAGGTTACGCCTTTATTAAATCTTGGTGGACTTAATTTATATAAGATGAATAATGGTGGTATTATTCTTAATCAATTAAAGATTAATGAAACAGAAAAGTTTGAAACGCATTTTAATAAAAAAATGAAAATATTTAAAACTTTATTAAAAAATATTGGAGTTGAATGAAAAATAAAAAAATAAAACAATTTATTTTATCTTGTAAGTCAAGGTTGAATTTTCATATTATTTTGAAAGAAATAATTTATTCTTCTTTGATAATATTAGGAGGTATGTTAATCATATCTTTATCTTTTGTATTTCAAGGATTAAAAGTAAATTTACAATATTTATGGACTCCAATTGTTATTGGATTTTTCTTTTTCTTTATTAGATTTGTTTTATTAAAATATAACAATTCTTCAACTGTAAAATATATTGATAGTTTTTTTGACTTAAAAGATACCGTTTCAACATCTATTTATATTGAAGATATTGAAAAACAAAATGGCTTTCATAGTTCTCAAATAAAATATGCATCAGAAAAAATAGCAACGCTTGATATAAAAAAAATTATATTTAATATACCTAAAAAAAGTATATATTGTTCCTTGTTGTTATTATCATTGGTTCTTTATTTATCTTCTTTAGATAATTCTATGAAAGTGAAACTAGCAAATTTTAATGCGAAAGAAACGAAAGAAATAAGTGCTAAAATTAATGAAGAAATAAAGAAAGAAAAAGATGATATAGAAAGCGAATTTACAGAGGAAGAAAAGAAAGCATTTCAAAAATCAAAACTATCTAAAATGATAGAAGCGTTAAAAGTTACAGAAAATAAAAAAGAAGCGTTAAAACAATATGCTAAAATGGAACGAGAATTTCAAAAAGTAATTGATAAACATTCAATGGAAAAGGAAGAAAAGCTATTTGCAGAAATCGCAAATAAATTTATGAAAAGCCAAAAAAGTTATAAGTTAGGTGAAAAATTATCACAAAAGAAATATAACGATGTAGCTAAAGAATTATCTAAATTAATGCAGAAAAATAATAGTAATTTAAAAAATGTGGAAGCTTTAAAATCATTGACTGAAAAGATGCAAGATGCTACTACAAATATGAAAGAATCTAAATCAGGAAGTAAAAAAAATATAAATAATTTAAATAAATCTTTGAGTAAACTTATGAAATCAATGAAAAAAGGCGATAAGGAAGCTGCTAAATCTGGTAAAATTAGTGATAAAACTTGTTCTGCTATAAATAAATCATCAAAAGAATGTAAATCTACTCTTTCTAAATTATCTAATTCTCTTAAAAAGTGTGACAGTAAAAATAAGTTTATATCAAAATTAAATAAGTTAAAAAAAAGTATGATGAAAGCTCAACAGTGTATGTTATCAAAAAACAAAAAAGGTGCATTTGCAAGTGCATTTGAAAAAGGGACAGGAAAAAGAAAAGGAGTTGGAAAAGGAACAGATAATTCTAAGAATAATACATTTACGAAAGCAGAAGGTCAAGATACTCAATTAAATGGAATTAAAGGAGCTGGAGAGTCCACAAAATCTATTTCAGATGCAACAACAGGTTCTGGAGTCGCAAGTAAATCTATTAGTGAATCTAAAAATAATAATTATAAATATAGGGTTGAAGCATTTATCGAAAGAGATGATGTGCCTGAAACAATGAAAAATGGTGTGAAAAAATATTTCACAACTATACATAAATAAAGGAGATAAGCAAGGATTCAATATCCAATATCCAACACGGAATATTCAATAAACAAAGATGTTTATTAAAATTAACATTTCGGGGTTTATTTTGTCCCATAATCATTAGAATTTTTGTGGACAATGCTTTAGAAATATGTGCGTCGTTCGTGGAGCGAACAAGCATAAGAATTTAATCTACTTTTTGTAAAA
>JAOZMT010000312.1 GCA_029934175.1 Victivallales bacterium
AAAAAATAATGCACTCTGATAAATATGGTGTCGTTAAATTAAAAAAACATATTGTCATTTTTCATGGCTGGGAACTTATTTACAATGAAGAATATATAAACAAATAAAATAAAGAATTATTAAATTAAAATTGAAAATAAAAACCTGCCAAAAATCGTATTCTCTTCTTGCACATTAACTTTAATATGCTATATTATAAAAAAGATTAGTAATATAATGATAAAAGGTCGTAATATTATGCAAAGTTGTAAAATTGTTTATTTTTCAGAATCTGGACAAACTTATGAAGAAGCGAAAGATAAATTGTCTAATAAAATAGAATGTGGTTTGGGGCTAGTTTTAAAAGTCGTTACTCTTTTAGTATAGAAAAGTCAAAAAGACTGTCAGAATTCCGCTTTCAGGGGCTGTAGATTTAATAAAACGGAGCGCCATCCGTCTCGGTGGCAGGATGTTAATATACTGAGAAAGCTGCTTATTTAAGGATTTATTCCTAAACAAGCGATGATTATTCCCAGTATCTGAGCATTATGCCCGTGTGACGCTCCGAGTAAATCGACAGTCCCTGAAAGCGAAACTTCGACACTTTAAATTCCTAGACTAAAGTGTAAAGTTCTTTTTAAGTGTAATCTAAAACTAGCAAAAAATGAAACTAAATTTAACTAAAGGAGAATAAAATGAGAATTGCAAATCCTATATATGATACTGTTTTTAAGTATATAATGAATGACCATAAAATGGCAATGTTTGTGTTGTCTAAATTTTTAGATCGCAAAATAATTGAATTAGAATATATCCCTAAAGATATTCAAATAAAAAAATTCCATGAAGACTTTGATAAAGAAGAGGCTGCGTTTTCTGTTTATTATATGGACTTTGCAGCAACTGTGGTTGATAAGAATGGTAAAAAAGAAATTATTATCATAGAATTACAAAAAGCAAGAACTCATACAGATGTTACTCGTTTTAGATATTATTTGGGTAATAGATATATTAACAAAAATGGTGAATATGAAGTTACTTTACGCAATGGAAATGTTATAAAATCTGCTAGACATATTCAGACTATTTACATACTGGGTCATCGACTTGAAAATGAAGAATATGCTAAACATCTTGCCCTTAAATATACTGGAAAATTAACTGATGCTTTAACTAATGAAAATGTCGAAATTTCGGAAGACCCTTTTGTTGATGCTTTAACTCATGATTCTCTTTATATTCAAATTCCTAATATTAAAAAAGAGCAAGAGAAAGATAAAAATTCAAAAAGGAAAAAAAAGGGTCTTGAAGCTTTAATTAATCTTTTTGACCAAAAAGATGATAAAAGAAATAAACACACTTTTGATATAAATTCTGATAAATACTCATCAGAATTTGGACCACTTATTCATTTATTAGAAAAAGCTGGAATGAGTAAAGATATTAATGATGAAATGGAAAAAGAAGATATTATAACAGAAGAAATAGAACGAATTAAAAAAGAGATTTCTGAGATGAAAAATGTGATAAAGAAAAAAAACAAAGCCTTAGAAAAGGAAAAAGAAAAAAGCGAAAAAGCTTTAGAAAAACAAAAACAAAAATCTAAAGAAGAAAGCGAAAAAGCTTTAGAAAAACAAAAACAAAAAGCTGAAAAGAAAATACAAAAAGCTCAAGAAGAAAATCAAAAGGCTTTAGAAAAGGCTCTAAATGAAGAAAAACAGAAGGCTAAAGATACGCAAATTGAACTTGCTAAATCTTTGATTGGGGTTTTAGATGATGATGTTATTGCTGAAAAATTTGGTCTAGATTTATCTACTATTAAAAATTTAAAAAAGGAGTTATAAAAGATGTGTAAAGTTAATCCAAGAGTAGACTTTGCTTTTAAAAAATTATTTGGGAGCGAGGAAAATAAAGATTTATTGATTTCATTAATAAATTCTATTGTATCAAAAAAAGATAAAGTTAAAGATGTTATCTTGAAAAATCCATATAATTTTGCAAATTATAATAACGACAAAATGTCTATTTTAGATATTAAAGGTCAAGCAACTAATGGAACTTGGTTTGATATTGAAATGCAAATTGGGGAAGATTATAATCATGATAAACGCTCTTTGTATTATTGGGCTAAAATGCTTGTTGAACAGTTAAAAGATGGTAGTATGTATAAAAATCTTACTAAAACAATTTGTATTAATATCCTTGATTTTGAAATATCTAGAAAAGAAGATAAAGATTATCATAGTATTTATAAAATTTTAAATGAAAAAACTCTCAAAAATGATAATTTACACAAACTTTTTGAAATACACTATATCGAACTAGATAGATTCAACAAAGATTATGAAGTTTTAAAATCGGGACTTGATAGATGGTTATCATTTTTAAAAACTGCACATGAAATTGATAAAAAGAAAATCCCTAAAGAGTTGCAAAAGAACAAATGTGTAGTTAAAGCTATTGCAGAAGTAGACAGAATGTTTAATGAAGAAGAACGAGAACGATATATTGAACATCGTGATGCTGCGATGACTGTTAAAAGCAAAATAGAATCTGCAAAGGATGAGGCTAATAAGAAAATACAAAAAGCGAAAGAAGAAAATGAAAAGGCTTTAGAAAAGGCTTTAAAAAAACAAATACAAAAATCTAAAAAAGAAAGCAAAAAGGCTTTAGAAAAGGAGAAACAAAAAGCTGAAAAGCAAATACAAAAAGCTCAAGAAGAAAACGAAAAGGCTTTAGAAAAGGCTTTAGATGAAGAAAAGCAAAAGGCTGAAGATTCGTTAAAATTACAGCAAATTGAACTTGCTAAATCTTTGATTGGGGTTTTAGATGATGATGTTATTGCTGAAAAATTTGGTCTAGATTTATCTACTATTAAAAGTTTAAAGATATGATAAGAAAATATGCCTGCAACTTAATATTTGCACTGTTCGCAACTTTCCTGTTGAGTGGGTGTAATTCTGCTCGGATTGTATCTGATATTAAAAAGGTTGAATCTCCATCTTATAAAAATAATGTGAAATTTAGAATAGTTGAAGTAATTTTAGAAAAATATAAGCAATCTGGTTTTATAAAAAAGAAGAAGCCTGTTGTAGTAACTCCTCGTATATTAGTAAGTAATAAAAAAGCAAATAAAATAAGTAAAGATTTAGAAAAGTCTTTGATTAAAAAATCTATTGCTTTATTCCCTAACTTGTTTTCAAATGATAAAAAGGCTATACCTATACATTTAAAAATTAATGTATTTCATAGAAGCACTGATAAACTTAATAGATTTTTTTAAATATTCTTTTCAGCTGGGTTTTGGGTCAATATATTTCCTCTTCAAAAAACTATCAAACTGATTATAAATATGATATAGCATTTAAAGCTAAAGAAAAGATTACAAAGTCTGTTAAATATACAATATTAACAGAACAACATTCTTCTCATATAACTCCATTAGGATTGATTACAATAGGAGGCGACTCCGATATCCCTAAGAAAAGTGGAACAAGAAAGTTTATTAATAAATACTGGAGTGATTATAAAGAAGCTACTTTAATATTTGCTTTGGTTCAAGAGATTAAAAAGGTTGGTTATGATGTGTGGAAATATGAGGCTCGACACCGTAGAAGATTAAATGATTTGAATAATAATTAAATAATTTATGCAAGTTTTATATTATGCATAAAACTACTTTATACTTTAGGCTAGAAATTAAAGCTGTCAGAGTCCCGCTTTCAAGCGGAAGTCCGGTTAATAGCTTTAGCTATGTTTTGATTACAGACTATCCTTAAACGA
>JAOZMT010000313.1 GCA_029934175.1 Victivallales bacterium
GCTTTATATCAACTTTTGATATATATTAAGTAAATCTTAATAAAATTAAAAATAATATGAGGATTTAAAATGAGTAACATTGTAATAGCTCCTGATTCTTATAAAGGGAATATGCGTAGCCCAGAAGTTTGTGAAATAATAGAGAACGGATTAAAAAGCATTCTTCCTAAATTGGATATAATAAAAATTCCAATGGCTGATGGTGGTGAAGGCACGGTTGATTCTGCGATTTGTGCGAGAAAAGGTATGATGAAAAAAATTAAAGTTACAGGACCTCTTGGCGAAATGGTTGAGGCTGAATATGGCTTGTTAGGAAGTGATACTGCAATTATGGAAATGGCATCAGCAAGTGGCATCGAATTAGTTGATAAGAATGATTTGAATCCATTACTAACTTCAACTTACGGAACAGGAGAAGTTATCAAACATATCATCAAAACAGAAAATGTAAAAGAAATCATTATAGGAATTGGAGGAAGTGCAACTGTTGATGGTGGCTGTGGAATGGCACAAGCTCTGGGTTTTAATTTACTCGATTCTGAAGGCAAAGAAATTACAAAAGGTGGCGGTAATTTAGCACAAATCGCAACGATATCTGATAAAAACATTGAAGTTGATATGAAATCTGTGAATATAAGAATTGCTTGTGATGTAACTAATCCGCTTTTGGGAAATAATGGTTCAGCAACAATTTTTGGTCCTCAAAAAGGAGCAACTCCTGAGATGGTGGAAATCCTTGAAGATGGATTAGCGAATTTATTATCTATTTTTAAATCAAATGGTATGATCCAGAATGAAATGCCTGGAGATGGAGCCGCTGGTGGGCTAGGTATAGGTTTAAGAGCGTTCTGCAATGCTAAAATTGAATCAGGGGCTGAATTGATAATTGAAGCTACTGGATTAAAAAAGCATTTAGAAGATTGCGACTTATTAATTACAGGAGAAGGATGCACCGATGGACAAACCATTGGAGGTAAATTATGTGCTGTAATTGCACATACCGCAAAAATACATAATGTTCCTGTTATCTTGTTATCAGGAGCCTTGAAAGGTGATATTCAAAAATTACATAGTTTATTTGATGGAGCTTTAAGTATATCATCTGGACATGGCTCTTTGGAAAAAGCTATTGGAGCAAGTAAAGAGGATCTCTATTTTACATCTCAAAACATTGCAAAATTATACTTATCAAAATAAAAAAATCAGTTTTTCTATAAATTATTTTATTTGCAAAATTGAAAAAATTGAAAAATATATTCAAAAAAGTTTGCTTTTTTGATGAAAAAATACTACAATAGTAATGTGAGGTTTGATAATGTTGAAGAAAAATATTATCAAAAAATTATTAAATCTAAGTCCTACAAGGATTTAGAAATATTTTAAAGGAGATGACTATGGAAATCATTGTTAGTGTTAGACACGGAAAGGTATCGGAAAAAGAAAAAAAAATTGCAGAAGAAAAACTATCGGCGGTATTAGAAACATCTGTAACGACGACAAAAGCAAATATAATATTTGATCAGCAGGGAAAGAGAAATATTGCTGAATTTGTAATAAAGGTAAAAGGTGCAACTCTAGAAGCAAAAGAAGAAGACTTTGAAATGCATATAGCTGTTGACAAAGCTTTAGATAAGATAGTTACTCAATTGTCAAAAATAATTGATAAACAAAAATATTCTAGTAAACATCAACCAGAAGGTGGAGTTCAAAAGAATAATGAAGATGAAGATGAAGATGAAGAAGTTGTTTTAAACAGCTAAGGTCATTATAATAATTACAAAAAAATAATACTTATTTAGTATTTACAAAATAAAGGATATTTTGCGATTTAGTGGCTGAATGAAAAAGGGGCTTTTTTAGGAAATACGCTATTTTTGATGATATTTAAATCTTTTGCAATAGTTTCAATGCTTTTGTATTGAGGCTATTGCGAAAAATTCTAAAATATCGCAAAGAGAGCTTTCCTAGAAATGTGGCTTTTTCATTTAGGCACTATTTTTGCAAAATATCCTTTTTGGTATATCTATGATTTATAAAACTCTATTAATTTCCCAAATATTTTTAATTTCTTTTGCGATTAATGCAGAAGCTATGGTTTGGAAATTACAAAATAAAGATAAAGTTATCTTTATTGGTGGGACCGTTCATTGTCTAAGAAAAAGTGACTATCCACTCCCTGATGAATATCAAATTGTGTATGACAAAGTTGAGCAAGTTATATTTGAAGCATCCATAAAGGAAATGTATTATATTGCCAATCAAATTAAATTAACGAAAAAAGGATTTTATCTTAATGGAGAGACTCTAAAAGATAATATATCCTCTGAAACTTATAAAAAACTATTGAAATTTCTTAAAAAGAAAAATTTACCTTTTGCGACTTATGCAAAAATGAAGCCTTGGATGGTAATGATGGTTTTAACTATTCAAGAGTTTGAAAAGATAAATGTTACTGCTTTTAATGGAGTTGAGTATTATATCAACGCAAAAGCTATGAAAGATAATAAAAAAGAAGGAGGCTTAGAGTCTGTTGATGAACATATTGGAATCTTATCATCATTAGAAAATAAGATTGGAGATGAGGCTATTCTAAGTTGCATAGAGGAGTTAGATAATATTGAAGAAGAGTTTAATAAAATAATTACAACTTGGAAAAGTGGTGATATTAAGGCTATGGATAATTTTTTTGTTAAAAAAATGAAGGACAAATATAAGGGTTTATATAATGCCTTGCTATTTAACAGAAATAAGAACTGGGTTCCACGCATAATAAAGCTTATTGAATCTCAAGAAAAAACATTTATTTTAGTTGGTTCTGCACATCTTGTAGGAGAAGATAGTTTGATAAAACTTCTTCAAGAAAAAGGTTATTCTTTTAAAAAATTTAATCCCATAGATGGTCCATTAAGTCCATGAATGAAAATACATATATTTATATAGATATTCAAGATGTTGAATATAAAAAGAAAATTGTAGAATTCATTTTAAATGACTGGACAGTTTCGTGGCGAATATTAAGTGATGAAGTCTTTATCCAAGATAGTAGTATTGTTGATATTGCTATACTTGATAATGATAATTTTTTCACTATGATTTCTAAAAATTCTTTGAATATTTATTTAGGAACAACTCCTAATCAATCTTCTTGTTTTTCTATATTAATTGACCACACTCCACAATCTATTTTTTTAGAAATCAAAAAAGCATACTTTTATCAACAAACAATAAAACAAAACTTGCGTTCCCAATATAGGGAAATTAATAATGATTTAGAAATAGTAGCTTCATCTTTTTATGACCGCATAGATACCATTAAAAAGCAAGCTTCTATGAGGATAGAATTAGTTGAACAACTACCTATTGGAGTAATAGGTATTGATGATGAAATGGTCGTTGTTCTTGTCAATAAAAAAGCAATAGAATTGTGTGCTTGGGATGACAGTTCATTTTTGGGAAAAAGCATTGCTTCTCTATTCTCAAATGAAATTATATCTTTTATAAATACTATTGAGATAGATGAGCAACTATTTTTCATTAACGATAAACAATACATACTTAGGAAAAGTGATTTAAATCTTAATAATGAGTTTGCAGGAACAATTTTAACTATAATTTAAAAATCACTTCTCCTTTTAACTAAATATTGTTTTAAATGGATTTTTAAGTGACTCCATATTTTTATAATGGGATTGTTGGATTTTCAGAGCTCAAGTAATCGAAAAATAAATCGCAAGTAAACGCTCTCATAATAAAC
>JAOZMT010000021.1 GCA_029934175.1 Victivallales bacterium
GATTAAATCGACAGCCTCTAAAGTCGGGACTCTGACTATTTTTTCGACTATTGTAAGCGTCAAATAGCATAAAACTGTATTTTATATACTAAAAAGGAGATTTACCTATTAGGTAAATCTCCATTTTATTATTTAATTATCCAATAAAAAAGTAATTTTGTTCTGCTTATATTATATCTAAACAATTCTAATTAAATTTTCTTGCTTTGAATATTACTATCCCTGGTATTTTTGAAAATTGTTTATAATAATCACACCATCCATTACTTGAATATGGAATAAGTGTTTTTCTTAATGATTTATCAATTTCATCTATCTTTAATGGTTTTGGTTCAATTATTTTTTCAATAAACAAGCCTGCTTCTAAAAACCAATTTGTCATTTCGCTTAATGTATATAAAGTTGAACGAACTGTTTCATTTTCTTTATCATCATATCGTATATCAGGTGTGGGATTAAAATAATCTTTGATAAATAACCCATCTTCACCATCTCCTAAATCAATCCATTCTCCAGAAAACAAAGGATGCCCTGTAGATATTAACATCGTTCCTTTATCTTTCAACATTGTGGCTGATTTTTTTATCACTTCTTTAGGGTTATCAGAAAAGGAAATAGCATAACTAGAGTGTATTAAATCAAATGAACCTAATTTATCTTCAGATATATTTTCCATAGGAGAACATATTAAATCAATTTTAACGGCTTCATCTTTTGCATACTTAGCAGCAAAATCTAATTGTGATTGGGAAATATCCAAAGCTGCACACTTCGCACCTTGTTTTGCAAGAAAAATAGAATTCTGAGCACCCCCACAACCTAATTCTAAGGAATGAATGTTTTTTAAGGAGTTAGGTAAAAGTTTGAATTCACTATCCCCGGGTATTATAGGTCCATAATGAAACTCTTTGTAATTTATACTGACAATATCATGATACATTATTGCGATCTTATTCCAATATTTCCGAGAATTTGAGATAATTTTTTTACTAGTCATTTTTTTGAGAAAAAAGAGATATTCCTGTTAAAACATCAATAGCTCTTTCAAGTTGAATATCGCGGACAGCATCTTCAATATCTGGCAATACAACCCCTGGGTATTCAACCATTTGATATGCTATTTTATAGTTGTTATCTTCTGGCACTATCACAACTTCTATATTAGGAGAAACCCCTTCTTCGTTTATTGTTTTATGACTAGGAGTAAAATATTCTGATGTGGTAAACCTAATAGCTGATTTATTAGATACTCGTAAAAAAGATTGAACTACACCTTTCCCATAGCTCGTTTCACCTATAATTATCGCTCTTTTACTATCTTTTAAGCACCCTGCCATTATTTCTGATGCACTAGCACTATTTGAGTTTATTAATACAACAATAGGTATATCAAGGTATTTGTCACTTGCATTTGAGAAATAAGAAGCCTTATCTGTGTCCATTCTACCTTCAGTTGAAACAATTAAAGATCCTTCCTCAAGAAAAAGGCTACAAGATTTTATTGCTTGAACTAATAATCCTCCTGGATTGTTTCTTAAATCAATAACTAAACCTTTAGCTCCTTCTTTTCTAAAATTTTTTAATGCTAAATTTAACTTTTGGGATGTTGGTTTTGAAAATTGTGTTATTCTTAAATAAGCTATTTTATTTTTTAATAACTTAACTCCTTTAATAGGAGAAACTTTAATAACTGCTCGTTCAATGGTAAATTCTTTCGTTGTATCATCTATTGCACGGAAAACTTTAAAGGAGACCTTTGTTCCAACTTTACCTTTTAAAATAGAAGTGCTTTCATATATTGACATTTTAGATGTTCGCTTACCCTCAATTTCAATGATAATATCCCCTGGCTTAACTTTAGCTACAAATGCAGGGGTATCTTTTAGAACAGATTTAATTTCCAACGAGCCTTTTGCGGTTGAGACTATAATTCCCAATCCACCAAAAACCCCACTAGTTTGTTCTATAGTTTTAGTCAAACTCTTTTCATCTTCATAAATGCTATACTGATCTAATTCAGATAACATTCCTTTTAAAGCTCCTTTTATCAACTTATCATAAGTTGTTTTATCTTTATCAATATATTTTTCTCTAACTATTTGCATAATATTAAATAGTTTAGATAAAGATTCATACCCATTCTCATCAAGGTTTATAGTTTCCTTATCAAGTTTTACGGGCTCATCGCTATAAGCTAATAATATATTCCCCCAAATTATAAAAACAAATAAATACTTACAAGACATTTTAAGATGCTTTTGATAAAGCGATTGCAAGTCCAAACCTACTACCACAAATTTCTAATAATTGAGATGCTATCGATGATATTTTTTTATCATTGTCAGAAGCTACTAAAATAAATCCATATACTTTTAATCCATCATGTATAGGGATATATCCAACTTTATTTATACTTTCTTCATATAACCACTCTGATAAATCAGATTTACTTTCTTTAACTGCAAGCATAAATTTGCCCCAATCAATGCTATCTTTTTCTTCTGATAAGCTCTCTATCCATAATTTAAAAACATCATCATTTGGACTTTTCTTAAAGCCATAATATTTAAATGAGTTTAAATTTAAATCTTCTACTGTCGCTAAAGCAAATTTATCATAACCAAGAGCTATTATTAATATATTTAGAATATCAGTAATATCATCTGGATTCCATTTTTGCCCTAACATACTATCACAAATTTCTAAATATGTGCTTAATTCTTCTTTAAACTCTCCTTCTGTCGCTTCAATCAATTTTTGACTAATAACCTGAGTTGCGTATTGTGCATTTTTCGCAGCATTTGTATCAGCAACTGATTTTGGAGAATTAGGATTCATAGAGAACATTGCACTTGTTTCTGCTAAATTAACAGGTATTCCAGCTTTAACTTGTGGAATTAAAGTAGAATCAGTATTATGGATAATCCCTAAATTTACTGGCTTCTTAGCAGTTAAAATTTTACTCGCCTGTGCCTTAACTGGCGCATTTGGTATTTTTTTCGCCATTATAGGTGTAGGCCTTGCAACTACAGGAGTTTCTATTACTCGTTTTGCAACAATTGGACTTGACTTCTTAGCATTTATTGGTTGTAATTTATTTATATTTCCATCATTCTTTCTTGTCATTGCTAATTTTATAGGCTTAGCTTTAAATATTTTAGCCATAATTATTTTCTACTCCTTTTATGTTTTTTCCTTTTTTTCTTTTTAGGAGTAAAGTTTGAACCACTTTTAAGTTTCCCTTGCATTTGTTCAGGGTTAACTCCAGAAAAGTCAACATCTCCAGATAATAATCTATTTAATAATCCAGTTTTTTTCATCATTTTTCTCATCATCTTGAACTGTTTTAATAAATTACCAACATTATCAAGACTTCTTCCACTACCTTTTGATATCCTTTCTTTTCTTTGAAAGTTTATAATTTCAGGCTTCAATCTTTCTTGCTTTGTCATTGATAAGATAATAGCTTCCATACCTGCAAACTTATCTTCTTCTAAATTTGTTTTACCTGCTAACTCTTTACCTCCAGGAAGTAAATTCAAAATAGTTTCCATTCCTCCAAGTTTCTTCATTTGTCTTAATTGTGAAAGAAAATCATTAAAATCAAAGGTATTCTTACGCATTTTTTCTTGTAAACGATCAGCTTCTTTTTGATCTAACTCTTTCGAAGCTTTTTCAACAAGAGTTACAACATCTCCCATTCCTAAAATTCGAGATGCCATACGCTCTGGATAGAAAATTTCTAAATCCTCTGTTTTCTCTCCAACTCCTATAAATTTAATAGGACACCCTGTGACTTTTCTTATAGATAAAGCAGCTCCTCCACGAGCATCTCCGTCTAATTTAGTTAAAATAAAACCAGTTAACCCCAATGCTTTATGAAAAGACTCAGCCACTGATACCGCTTCTTGTCCTAATGCAGAATCAGCTACGAGTAAAATATCATCAGCTTGAACTTTTTTATTTATATTAACCAGTTCTTCTACCATTGACTCGTCAATTTGCAGGCGACCAGCTGTATCTATAATAACAACACTATTTTGATTATGCTTAGCTTGAGCAACTGCTTTTTCTGCGATTTGTGCAACATTTTTACATTCTCTATCTGTAAAAACAGGAACTCCTATTTCTTTACCTAAAACTTCCAATTGGTCAATCGCAGCGGGTCGATAAATATCTGCTGCAACTAATAATGGATTTTTCAACTCTTCTTTTAATTTTACTGCTAGTTTTGCTGATGTTGTAGTTTTTCCACTACCATGCAAACCAACCATAATTATAACAGATGGTTTTTTTCCATCTAAGTTTAATGGGACATCACTGTCACCCATTAATTCTGTAAGATGGTCATTGACAATTTTTATAACTTGCTGTCCTGGAGATACAGTCCGTAAAACATCTGCCCCTAAACATTTTTCCTTTACTGATGCTACAAACTCTTTTGCTATATCTAAATTAACATCTGCATCTAACAATGCCAAGCGTATATCACGCATAGTTTCTGATATATTAGACTCAGTCAGAACTGCCTGTCCTCTTATTTTTTTTAGAGTCATTTGTAATTTTTCTGATAAATTCTCAAACATAATTTTTCCTTTTTGTTTATACCTAAAATAGGTTTTATTAATAAGTTTATCTGTATTTAGATAATAATATCATAAATTTCTTTAAAATCAAATTTTTTTGAATATTTAAATCTTTTTTTTTATTACATCAATATTATTTTCAATATCATTCATTAGTTTTGATGCTTCTTTTAGAGATATTATATTTAAACCAAAATGAGCTGCTAAATATGCAAATGAAAAAACAAGAATCTTGTTGTCTGAAAAATCATCAAAATTGTCTTTTATAGCTACATAACTGCATAGTGCAGCATCACTTGCTTTATCACGATTTATTTTCGATTTTTTTAACTTGCGTGCTTCAATGCAGATATCGGCAGCAATAACTACAAGATTTTCATTTGTTGTCCCATCATTGTGAATTTCAATCATTTTAACTGCTTCCGATGCAATTTTGTAGGCTGGAATAATATCCAATATCCAATCATTTATACTTTTTGGAACATTGTGTGGTATATTATCAAACTTCTTATTTCGCATATTGTTTCTCCTTCTTTATTTTAAAATATTCCCAAAAACTTTTTTGATTTCAAATCATTACTTCTATCATTTGGGATTTTATATCGCTTTAAAATATTAGCATTGGATTGTTTTGCTTTTTCAGTATTTAAAACGATTATATCATCATCTTCTAGCGTTATCTTTATATATTTAGTATCACAATTATCTACTATTTCTACAAAATGCTTCAAGGATTTTACTTTTATATCGTTTGCCTTTGTTACGATATTGTATCCATAGTTTTGATATCCTATATTCATATCATCAGCTAGAACAGATGATAAGACAACAATTTCTTCTCTATCTTTGCTTATTTTACTTTTCCGTTTATGATGAACTAAATCTTTTGGAGCATTCTTCCACCAATTTCCCCATGAATCTAAATAGTTTTGAGTTAATGGAACAAATACAAAACCTCCATATATATAATATGAAGGAAGAGAATTGAATTTTCGTGTTGAAACTAAATATTTGGGATTCCCTAAGGTGTAATCACGAGTAATAATTTTTTTATCGCGTAATAAAGTGAATTTTATAATATCTCCAATTTCTTTATTCCAAATATCATTTGCAAAAATTATAACTTCATCATCTCTAAATGGAATAGTCATATCGTTAGCGATTTTGACTCCATTTATTTCTAAGATAACATCATGTTTCTTTAAAATTTCAAGATTTTGTTCAGCTAAAGATAAATCTGTAATTAGCACGCCAGTTTGTTCTTTTGTCATTCCTAATGATTCACGCATTGCTGGATTTTCCATTTGTGAAATATTTATATCAATATCTGGAAATCCATCAAACTTGTTATCTTTAATATCTTTTAAGAAATGTTTCACTACAGGAGCAGGAATCATAAAACCCATATTTTCACCACTATTTCTTGATTGAAAAGCAATTCCTACAATTTTATTATCCATAATTACAGGACCACCACTATTCCCAGGATTTATAGCGGCATCAATCTGCACAGTTAGCAAAGTTCGATTGCTTAAAGTATATTGAGAAGGTTCAATTCTTGAAACTACGCCTTCTGTTATAGATACATTATTCCCACCCATAGGAAATCCTAGAACACGGACGGTTTCTTGCGATTTAGGCAAGTCTCCTATTTCTAAAGCTTTCATACCTTCAAAAAAATCTTTATCAACAACATCTAATATTGCCAAGTCACATTCAGGTCCCATAATAACAACTTTAGCAATAAACTTTTTAGCATTACCGCGTTTTCTAACGGTGATAAAGCTATGATCAGCTATAACATGAGCATTTGTTAAAATTCTATTGCCTGAAATAATAACACCAGAGCCAGTTCCATTTGTAGCAGGATAATTAGCCCAAGGTCGGTAGTAATTAGGTTTGTTTTTTACGGCAAAAATTTTAACAACAGATGCTTGAGGAATAACAACATTATCTGCATAAATCGCAAAATTAACAATTGCACACATCGCAAGTATGAATAGTTTTTTCATAATTTAAGCCTCCTTTAATCCGAGATAGAAAATAGCATCGCCCCATTTTTCAAATTCCATAGGAATTTTGAGCCAAGGCGTATCAACTTTATTTTTATATACCTCTCCAACTCCTTGTTTTATTGGTAGGGTTGTTAATTCAACTTTTTCTTCTGATAATGCAGCCTTTACATTTCCTACAATCATATTTAAAATTTCAGAAAATCCTTCAGCAACTTCTTCATTTAAGTCTGCGACTTCTTCCATCATCATAGCACCAAAAACACCTTTTGCAGATTCTGCATCAAGAGTTAAAACAGCTGCACCCGATAATGTCCCAGTAACCTCTATTATGCACATTAAATCATTTTCGTTTTTTAATTCGCCATCAACTTTTTCAAAGTCAGATTTACGATATGGTTTTGCCATACAAGTTGTTTCTAATGTAGATAACATTGTTTCAGTAAATGTATTTAATTTATTAACATCCATTTTTACACACTCCTAATTGTAATTTAATTTTTTATTTTTTATAACATAATGGGTGAAAAGGTGAAATTCAAATAAAATTTAATGAATCTTTTATAATTTTTATAAATTCAATATATATTTACCTTGATTTTTACCTTTTACGCATTATATTTACTCAAATCAAATAATAAAGTAACTATAAAGGATTAATAAATGAATTTACCTAATAAAATAACAGTAGCAAGAATAGTCATGGTTTTTATTTTTCTTGCTCTAGCAAATGTAGAAAAATTAAATATTTTTCAGGAACAGCAAGTTTATATTATCCATTTTACTGCTTATATTATTGCCATTATTGCAGGTTTAAGTGATATACTTGACGGATATCTTGCAAGAAAATTGAATATGGTTACAGATTTTGGTAAATTAATGGATCCACTTGCAGATAAAATTTATATTGTGGTTATGTTTATTACTGCTGTGGAGATAGAAGTGATTCCAATGCCAGCATGGATTGTTATTATAATTATATCGAGAGAATTTCTTGTTACAGGATTAAGAATGCTCGCTGCAAGCAAAGGAGAGGTTATAGCAGCGGATAAATTTGGAAAATTAAAAACATTAACTCAAATGATTATACTTGTTATATGTGGTTTATTGTGGTTAGGTGTTTTCGAATACAAAACACTTCCTGTTTTTCTTAAATATTTATGGCATGGTTCTTTATGGATAACAGCAATAATAACTGTTTCATCTGGAATAGGATATTTTATAAAAGGGAGGCATTTATACAAAGATAGCAAATAAGTTTAATGATTGTGAATATTTATTAAGAAATGTAGAACGAAAGTAAAAAAAATAGTTTTTTTTTGCTTTTTTTCGTGACATATTCATTTTTTGTGATATATTATAGAAGTTTTTTTATTTGTTAATGGTTTTTCTAATAATTATTATTAAAGGAATTGGCACTTAAAAACTTATTAAATTAAAAAAATTTCGTAACAGTTACGAATTTATAAAAAATGTCAAAGTTATAATAAAACAGGAGAATAAAATGGCAGTTCCAAAAAGAAAAACATCGAAACAGAAGTTACGCTCGCGTAAAGCAGCAAACCGTTATAAAGGAGTTCAATTAACTTATTGTACAAATTCAGATTGTGGAGCACCTGCTAGACCACATATGGCTTGTCCTAAATGTGGAATGTATAAGAATGAAAAAGTTCTTAAAATAAAAGAAAAAATATAATTTAGTTATGATAATCGGTGTAGATGCAATGGGTGGAGATTTTGCTCCTGCTGCAATAGTGGAAGGAGTCGCCTATGCCGTTGATGATAATCCTAAAGTTAAACTTGTTCTTGTAGGTCATAAAGAAAAAATTTCTTATTATTTAGCAAAAAATAATATTTCTAATCACCCAAATATAGAAATTGTTCATGCTGAAGAAGTTGTTAATATGGATGAGAAGTCCACTGTAGCTTTAAGAAAAAAGAAGAATTCTTCAATTACCATAGCAGCAGAATTATTGAGAGATAAAAAAATTGATGCTATTGTAAGTGCTGGACATACCGGAGCTGCTGTTGCAGCGACATCTGTTCGCGTTAGAACACTTCCTGGTATTGAGCGACCTGCTATATCAACTTTAATGCCTTGTGTAGGAGGACATTTTATATTAGCTGACGCTGGAGCAAATACTGACTGTAAACCTGAAAATCTTGCACAGTTCGCAATTTTGGCTGAAGCTTTTTCTAAAATAACATTTGGAATAAAAGAACCTAGAATAGGACTTTTAAGTGTTGGAGGAGAAGAAGGTAAGGGATCTAGTTTAACACGCGAGGCATTTAAAATCTTATCTGAAATGCCAATAAATTTTGTTGGTAATGTAGAAGGGAAAGATATTTTTCAAAAATCAGCAGATGTTGTAATATGTGATGGTTTTGTAGGCAATGTTTTATTGAAAGGTAGTGAAGGTTTAGCGAAAGCAACGATGCATTGGCTTAAAGATGCATTTACACAAAATCCTTTGAGAAAAGCAGGGGCAATGTTAGCAAAAAGTGCCTTTAAAGATTTAAAAGCTATTGCAGATGATGAAGAGTTTGGTGGAGCTCCATTATTAGGAATTAATGGGATTTGTATTATTGGACATGGTTCATCATCTCCTAAATCTATTAGAAATGCTATTAGAGTTGCTGGAGAATTTGTTGAGTATAAAATTAATGATAAAATAGTAGCACGCTTGAAAGAATGTAATTTGTTGGAAAAGTAAACCATATTGGTATTCTGTAAAGAATATTCATATAAAAGAGGTAATAAATATGGGAATTAAAATATTAGGAACAGGGTCTTTTACTCCTGAAAAAATTCTAAAAAATATTGATTTAGAAAAAATGGTAGATACTACTGATGAATGGATAAGGACACGAACAGGGATAGAAGAAAGACATATAGCTGAAGATAATATTCCTAATTCTGAATTATCTCTACAAGCTGCAAAAAATGCTATAGAAATGGCAAAAATAAGTCCTGAAGAAATTGATTTAATAGTTTTAGCTACAATCACAGCAGATAAAACATTTCCAAGCACTGCATGTATTTTGCAAACAAAACTAGGCGCTAAGAATGCTGTTTGTTTTGATTTAGGCGCTGCATGTTCAGGATTTTTATATGCACTAGAAACTGCATCAGCAATGTTGCAAACTAATTCTAGGTATAAAAAAGTTTTAATTATTGGATCTGAAAAAATGTCTAGTATTGTTGATTGGGAAGATAGGAATACTTGTGTTTTATTTGGAGATGGGGCAGGGGCAATGGTTTTAGCTGAAAGTGATGAAGAAAATGCATTATTAGGTAGCTATTTAGGTTCTAATGGCGACTATGAGGAGATTTTACAAATTCCTGCTGGTGGATCAGCTATGCCATTTAGTCAAAAAGTGCTTGATGAAAAAAGTTTTTATTTGAAAATGGCAGGACAAGAAGTTTTTAAACTTGCAGTAAATTCAATGGTGAGTTCTTGTAAAAAAGTGTTAGAAGAAGCTGGTGTTGAGGCATCTGAAATTAGATGGTTAATTCCACATCAAGCAAACTATCGCATATTAAAGGCAGTTGCATCAAGATTAAAAATTAAAGAAGATAATGTATTTATGAATGTTCAAAAATACGGAAATACATCTGCAGCATCTATTGGTATTGCATTTGATGAAATGGTAAGACAAGATAAGATTAAGAAAGGAGAATATATTCTACTAACGGCTTTTGGAGGCGGTTTAACATGGGGCGCAATTTTGCTTCGTTGGTAAATTATAAATAAAAAAATGAAAAAACAAGAACTATCACCAAAAGAAATATCGCAACTTTGCTTTAAAATAGCAGATGCTCGTCAGGCTGGAGAAATAACAGAACTTGATATGCATAATTTAGAAGTAACAGCTATTGCTGATTATTTTCTTGTATGCACTGGAAATTCTGATCCACATTTACGAGCTATTTCAGGAACCATAGAAAAAGAATTAAGAAATGAATATAATATAAGACCAAGGGCGGTTGAAGGTTCAGCTGCAAGTGGTTGGATTATTATTGACTATTTTTCCGTGGTTATACATGTGTTAAATAAAGAAATGCGTGAGATGTATGAAATAGAAAATTTATGGGGAGATGTTCCTCGCATTACAAATGCAAAGGATAATACAGAAAACAATATAACATCATAAAAGTTCACAAATTATGGATAAATTCTACAAAGACTGGAATGAATATAATTGGGAAAAAGAATTACGGAAAGACGATGAACGCATAGCTGAGTATATAAAAACTATTCCTAGATTTATTGATTTGCCTGGCGAAGAGGATATTATTTTAAAGCGTTTGCAAAATAATCCTGCATTAGTTTCACAAACTTCAGAATGGTTAGCTAAAAAAGATATAAATTCCTTTCAAGAAACATACACAGACGAGGAAATTTTTTACTCTGAGGACTGGAAGAAGCGTGAAGGCGCTTCATTTTATATAGAGTTAGAGAAATTAGCGGCATCTTGGAATGTTTTTTTTATATCAGAAATATCATCAATAGAAAAGACGAAGAAAGCTTTATTGATTACTTGTTCTTATGGAAAATTAATTGCACGAACCGCAGATCTTGTTGATTTAAGTGATAATGATGTGTCATCCCTAAAAATTGCTATTTCAAAAAGGCTCATATCAGAAATAAATAATCTTATTGGAAGTATTGATGATTTAAATTTTTCTTCTCAATCAAATAAACAGGTCGTAGATAATCATATTTCTCATTTACAAATTATTCGTGAAAAAGTTTTGGATTATATGTCCTTATTACGAAAAAATAATAAATAATGTCTAATCTCAAGGACCATAAATTTTTTATTCCTTTTCATGGTTTGCTTTTAGCTATTTCTTTTCTTACAAGATTGCCATTTAAAACACCCCAATATGATAATAAAAGTGTATGGCAGTGGAGTATTGTATTTTATCCAATTTGTGGTTTTATTATTTCCTTAATATCATTATTGCCTTTTATTATTTTCTTTAAGACTAATTCTATAAATTACTTAGACCCTATAGCTCCAATTTTCATATCAGCCCTTGCATATCTCGCAATATCAGAATGGATGACTAGAATGTTGCATTTTGATGGATTTTGTGATTGTATGGATTCATTTTCTGCAATGACAGATTCAAAAGAGCGAAGATTAGAGATTATGAAAGATCCACATGTCGGTTCTTCAGCATTAGGTGGAGGAATAATTTTATTACTTAGCAAGTATTGTGCAGTTTATTATTTAATGCTAAATTCATTAATATTGTGGAATATATCTTTTGAAATACTAATAATTGCACTAATCGCAACTTCAGGTTTTGCACGCTTCGCAATAGTTTTTTTAGCAACAATAGGAAAATACCCAAGAAAAGATGGCACGGCAGCCACAGTTGTTGGAAAAATTCCTGTTTTATTTACATTTTTATCTTTAATGACATTATATCCAATAATACCTTTTTTTGGAGGATATACCTTTTTATTGTTCTTAGCAATAACAACATTACTTGTTTTATTTTGGAAAAGAAAGTCATCACAAATGTTAGGAGGAGTTACAGGTGATGTTTTAGGTGCAACATGTGAAACAGTTGAGGTATTTTTATTGCTTGTTTTATTTGTATTTTTCTTTAATATTAATATCTAATATAGTTATGATAAATTTTGCATAAACCGCAAGTTTATAATAAAAATTCAAGCATTTTATTTATTTAAAGTCTTGTTTTATTTAGTATTTATGCTAATGTATCATGTTAATCAAATTGACAGGGCAGAGCTTGTAAAAAAACTACATATATAAGGGCATTGTTCTTTACGCCGTCCAAAACAAAAAAATTATTACACAATAAATTAGAAATAACATTAAAAAGAAAAGGAGTCACAATGAAAAATTTCAAAATAAAACTAAACGAATTTGTAAATTTAAATAAACAATCTCAATCAATGATATTAGAAATAAAAAAAATGGAGGAGCAACTAGAAGTTTTAAATGAGAAAATGAAAAACGAATTTATTCCTTATGTTAGGGATGTTTATAATAATTGGCGTCCTAAAATTGGAGAAATCGTTATATCTGTTAATCTTTCTAGTGATAATGCTTATGAACAGGTTGTTTCTGAAATTAATGGTTCTTTGATAAGAGTTAAAAATTGTCCTTCTGGATATTGCAGAGTTGATCTTGATATAAAAGAGGATGATTACGATTCTCTGCATTTTGTTTTACCTTTAGAGGCTTATAATGAAATAAAAACAATTTATAAGATAGATTATTGTTGTAAACTTAGAACAAGCAAAGAAGAGATTCTTGCAGAAAAGCATTGTTTTCCACTTTGAAAATTTGTAAAATACTAACAATATACTGCTTATAACGCTTTTTGGGGGATTGTCAATCTCAGGGTAATATGTTCTAGATAAAGAACTCGAAATAAGTAAATTTCCCAACCAATTTTTGTTATAAGATATTTTGGTTTAACCTTTCTACTGGACTTCTCAGACCAGAATATTTTTTTACGATAAGTGGATTTAATGGAGCAAAGTTTTGAATTAAAGTCCAAGCTCTAATATTTAATTTCCCTGATTGATACTTACCATGGAAATATTGCATTGAGAATAATCTTCTATTCATTTTTTGCATTAACCTATCTAGCATATTGCTTCTTCTATGTGCATTAGGAAAATCAAATGCAATTGAAACTTTTTTATATTCTTTGCGTAATTTTTTGGAGATATTCTAACAAATCAACCTTTGCAACCATTAATAGAATTACATGAAAAAGTGAGGTTTTTGCAACATTGTATTTACATAGACGAAAAGCATCTAATAGTTTTATTGAATTAGATTCAAATTCTCAAATAATAGACTTTAAAGAAAGACCAGAAGAAAATGAGTTAAAAGAGTTAGAAAAATTAAATCCAAATGGATTTTTGGTTAATTCGGCAATTCAAATATTAAATAAAGAAGTAATCAAATATATAAAATAAAAGGCGTTGTTCCTAACTCCGTCTAGTCATTCTTTAGACAGATAAAAGAAAAAAA
>JAOZMT010000314.1 GCA_029934175.1 Victivallales bacterium
CTAGATGCTATCGCATCAAGAATAGGCTATGTTATACATCTGCTTCGCAGAAGAAATTGAAATCAAAGATCTATAACTCATACACTTTTTAGAGTTTTTATTACTTAAAAACTATAAAAAGTGTATGAGTTATACAATTATTTGTTATTGCCAAAAAAAATTCTATGACTTATGGGACACGATACTAGCGGCTTTTAATTGTCTACAATTTCAACGACCTATGTTTTTGCGAACTATGCAAAATATAGGTCGTTTTTTGCGAACTATGCAAATTAAAAAAAATGGGGAATAATTGGCTAGCTTCAAAATTGCCTTACACTTTTTTTGTTCAATCCCATTCGTGGTTGGAGATATGTTGAATACTATCCGTAGGTTGAAACCTATGAAAACAATCTGCGTGTGAATTTATGCAGAATTCAATAAATTTTCAACCCCACAAAAAATATCCTGAATCCGTGAATATTCCACCAGAATATAAGAAAAACCTTAATATTCAATTTATGAAATGTAATATTGCATAAATCGCAAATATTCTTCCCTCTTTTCGTGGAGTTCGTGTTTTTTGTGGTTAGAATTTCTTCAATATCCAATATTCAACAAGTCCTTCAATATCCAATATTCAACAAGGAATTTTCAATTACCAACAGAATATAAGAAAAACCTCAATATTCAATTTATGAAATGTAATATTGCATAAATCGCAAATATTCATCCCTCTTTTCGTGGATTTCGTGTTTTTTATACTTGGTCTTATTTAAATCTACTTTTCTTTCAATTGCTTGCACTTTATCCTCCTATTTTTAATTAGCACTAATTATAGATAATATGCCATATCTTTTTGATATTTCAAATAAAAGAAAATATTATACATTTTTTTTGAAAATTAGAATTTATATTTTTTACACTTTTATAACTATCTATTAATAAAAGTAGTATTTTCTTTTAAAATAACTTGTTTTTTGATATAAATGGTAGTATTAGTAAGATATTAAAATAAAAATATAACCCAATAGGAAATCGTATGAAAAAAAGTTTAAAAAAATCGTTAGGAATGTTAAGTGTTGCAATATTAACTATAGTGAATTCTAGTTCAACTTATGCACAAACCGCAATTAAACCTGTAGAAAAAACATCATTTAATGAAGTTACATCAAAATTAGACTCGCAAGGGAATATGCTTCTTTATTTGAGTGCTAATGGTTTTATGGAATTTGTAGATGATGCAATTAAACAAATCAAAGAAGGAATTAAATTATCGCAAAACAACAACTTGGAGTCAAAAGAACAAATAGTAAAAATTTTTGATATGGTAACTAGAATATTACACAACTCTGGGATAGGAGAGGTTTCAGGGGTTGGTGTTAGTTCTATTGCAATTGATAAAGGGTTTTATAGAAATAGAATAATTCTGCATCATTATAAAAATCAAGGAAAAGGAGAAATATGGAATTTACTTGGTGCTGAATCACATAATTTAGATGTTGTTAATTTATTACCTAAAAATACAGCTTTGACAAGTTTTTCAGACTTTGACTTTGCTAATTTATTTGAGTGGATTTCTAAGGAAATAAAAAATTCTGGAGATGAAAAATTAATTGATAATTTTGATAAATTTCAACTAGAATTAAAATCCACGCAAAATATTGACCTAAAAAATATACTTGCTACAATAAATAATAGAATAGGGTTTATCATTACTTTAGATCCTACTAAAAAAGTATCTATTCCTGTTCAACAACAAATGATTCAAATTCCAGAACCAGCGTTAGCTATTGTGATAGCAGTTAAAGATGATACTCTTTTTAATCTAATAGATTCAAAATGTCCTCCTAATATGAAAAGGATCAATGATGGAAACTCTAAAAAGATTTTAATGCAATCAATTCCAATATTTCCTGTTCCATTTAGTCCATCTATAGTTCAACAAGATGGACTCCTCATATTAGCATCTACATCTGAATTAATATATGACATTTTAGATGCAAAAACAAATAAAACAGGTTTTGTTAAAAGTGAACTATTTAACAAAATGTCAAAAAGTATTGATTTAAATGGAAATGCTATTGAAATTTTAACTCCGAATTTTTCAAAAACTCTAGCTGATTGTCAGAAACAAATTATTGCAAAAAAATTACCCAACGAAGCTTCTCAGCTTTTAGAAAAATATTTTGCACAAACAAATGAAATGTCATGGTTTAGTGTTTGTAAAAAAACAGAAGAAGGATTTGAAACGACAATAAATTCAAATATTAAAGCGGGACCGGTTCTTCTTGCAGCAACTACAATTGCACCTCTTTCTATTATGGCGGCTATGGTTCTTCCATCTTTAGGCAATGTAAAAGATAAAGCTAATCAAGCAGCTTGTTTAGCAAATTTAAATGCTTTAGGAAAAGGAATGTTACTTTCTGCAGATGACAGAAGAGATGGAAGTTTTCCAAAATCTTTAGAACAATTGATTTCTGAAGACTACGCATCGCCTGGTTTGATTAGATGTAAAATTACGGGGAAACAATATATTTATAATACAGGATATACCATAAATGATGATTCTGATAAAATACTTATCATTTGCGATCATGGTAAACTTGGAGGAAACTACTTAGTTGCAGGTGGTTCTGCGAGACATTATAAATGTGGAAATAAACCTGTTGTCTCGCAATCAAAAAATAATGCTTCTAAATAATTAATAAAATATGGTGTAATAATGAAAACAGTAAAATTAAAATCAAAAAATGAAATAATGAAAGGTTTGCAATTGGTTAAGGCTAAGCTTAAAAATCATTTTGCAGATAAATTTGATAAATTGATATTATTTGGCTCTGTCGCAAGAAATGAGCAGAGATATGATTCTGATATTGATATATTAATTATGATGAATACAGGTCATAAACTTGATTGGAAAGATAAAGATGAGATTTTCAATGATGTTTCTAAAGTTATGATAGCGGAAAGTTTGCCTTTTGATATGAAGTTTTTTGATAAATCAATGCTAAATACAATTTGGGCAAGAGAACCATTTATGGTAAATGTTTTAAACGAAGGAGTTGCAGTATGAAAGAAGAAGATAAAAAAGCGTTAATAAAATATCGTCTACAAAATACAACAGAAATTTTAACAGAAGCTAAATTAATGCTTGAAAATAAAATGTTAAAAGGAGGGTGTAATAGAATTTATTATGCTTTATTTAATGCAGTTCATGGATTGGCATTAAAAGATGAATTTTCTTGTAAAACTCATTCTGGTTTGCAAACATATTTTAATAAGAATTATTTAAAAACAAATGTTATAAGCTCTGTTGGAGATGTATATAATAAAGCATTGGTAATGAGAGGAGAAAGTGATTATCAAATAACTCCTGACCTTACACAAAATGTAGTAAATGAATTATTTGATAACGCCCTAAAATTGCAAGAGGAGATAACAAAAATTCTAAATAAATAAAAATTACAAAAAGGATATTCCGTGAAATTCGGAAACAGCTGCGCCACTGTTAAAGTCAGACTCCTTTTATATATTGTGATGTTCTCGCATGTAAGAACTAGTATCGTGTCCCATAAGTCCCGATATTAAAATTGGCAATTAAATGTGATGAATTATTTATTGAATATAGTGCGGAGCACTTTTATAACATAGCCTATGGTTGTCGAGGAACGAGGCTACCATAGGATACAATTTGATTTGCATGCTTCGCTGAAAGCGATGTATAAAATGTTTGCGATGTTTTT
>JAOZMT010000315.1 GCA_029934175.1 Victivallales bacterium
TAAGCATTATGCCGCCGAGACGGACGGCGCTACGCTTAAATCGACAGCCCCTAAAAGCGGAACTCCGACACTTTAAATTCCTAGCCTAAAGTGTAAAGTAGTTTTTAAATGCAATCTGAAACTATCCTAACTTCTATATATTAATTATTTAGTTATTCCATATTGACTTAATTCTGCCCAAAGGTTTCTTTTTCTAAATTGATTAGTCTTCCAGTCAGCATAAACTTTATTGTAAATTTTACTATTCAATTCCTTTGCTATTGCAAGCCATTTTGCATGACTCGCATAACGAGCTTTACTTGCTGTGCTAGGGCAGGGGATAAACTTTTCTACATTATCGCTCCAAGCATTTAATATCTCTTCCTCTAATTCTTGCATACCTGCACTTTTAAGATATAATTCTCTAAAAGATGTTAAAGATTTATCTGTCATACAAGAAAATACACTTTTATTATTATTAAATACTTGTTGATAAAATATTTTATGCTTTTTAATTAATTTTAAATTAGGCAATAAGTCATTTGTTAAAATCATTAGCAATTCATAATCTAAACCATGATAATATGACTTTTGTGGTTCTTTGAAATCTGACAATAACCATTGCTTTACTTTATCAATAAAACTTTGTTTATCATTAGAAACAATAAAGTCAATCATATTACCAAGCCAACACTCTTTATTAATAGATGATCTATTATATGAAAGTGTTTCTTGGATAAATGAAATTTTAATTTCATTTATATAATTCTCATAGCTGTTTGTTTTATTTTCAATCACAGAATTAATAATTTTATCATAATCACAAGGAGTTAAAAAAGCTTGATATTGGACAGTAATCAATTTATGTTTTTTATCATCTTTCAATTTTTCCAAGACAGATAGCCAGTCTTTAAATATTGAATCAATTCTATCATCATCTCTGTTTTTATAAAAAGGTAGAATCACTTCTTCAATATTTGAATTTATAGTTTTAGAAGTATATTGATTATAGAATTCTGTAATAGTTTGCGATATATATTTTTCACTATTTTTATAATCTTTTTCATCAAGATAATATTTATATACATCAATTCCATAATGCCATTTTTGAACAATATTTTGAATAGATTCTTTTATAAATGAATCTTTATCTCCCACTTGAGTTACAATGTGAAATATATTGTGTAAGAAGTGATTTGTATTATTTAATTCTTCTTGCCATTCTTTTTTATGTTTTAATATCTTAGAATATAATGCTTGCTTTTCATCGTCAGTTATTTCATTAATAAAAGGTGTTTTGAAATTATTAGTTATATTATTGTTTTTTATAGTTTCATTAGCTTTGGCGATAAAATCATCAATAGATTCTTTGTGTAACCATAACCATTTTACAATAACTTCAGCACCTTTTTCTTCAATAGACCAATCTGAATATTCAGCGCCAGTCCATTCTGGATAACTCTCAATACCATCTTCAATTTTATAAATCAAATCAATGAAATAATCTTTTTTAATTGATTTATACTTGTATGCATCATTAAGTAAAGGTAAGATTTTTGAAAAAATCTCTTCTATATCACAAGAAAAACTAATCTCATCAAATTCATAATGTGACCAACGATCTTCTGAATCGCAATACTCCCCTTCTTCATCTCCTAATTCACTAATATATCCCTCTAAATTTACTATTAGCTTACAAAACTCTTTTCTAAATTTATCCTGTGATAATATTTGTTTATTTTTAACAGGATTCAAAGCCTCATTATAAACTTGTTTAACATCATCATCTAAATTTGATAAGATATTATTCATCGTTTTATCATCTACAGTTTTAACAATAGAATGTATAAACTCATTTAATTGTTCATCTGTAATTCCTAATCTAAAAGCCTTAACAAAATCATTCATTTTTATATTCCTTTATATTTATTAATTTTAGTATTTATAATATCTTTTAATTCTTGAGGTTCTTGAATTTCAATATTTGGAATCCATTGCATTAACCATGATGCAAATTCTTCAAGATAACTCAATTCCCATTCTACAATAGTTCCTTCTGCACAAATCTCAAATTTTTGCGTTTTATGAAAATTGTATTCTTGTATAGTTTCACCAGATTGCCCTTTGAATAAAATTTTAATAGGGTAGGGGGCATTAATCTTTTTAGGATTATGTTGCAAATACCATGCATCACCTAAAATATCATTTAAATCAAAGTCTTGTTGTTCATAATTATCCTTTGTTCGTTTATAGTTAGACATCCTTGCAAGTTTAAACTTTCTAAAAGCATTTCTATCTTCACAAAAAGCTATCATATACCACGAAAAAGGCGTATGGACAAGTTTATAAGGATGCACAATTCGCAAATCATCACTATACATAAAAACGACCTTTCGTCTATAAGTTACATCATCTTTCAAATGATACAATAAATCTGCGACTCGTGCATTTACTTTAGTGAAACCATAACTTGGACCACTATCAAAAACAGGATTCGTATCTGCATTAATCGCAAGTTCCAGTTTTTGTCTAACAGATTCTACATCGCCTTCATCTGCTATATTATTTATAATAGCATAAACATAAAAGAACTCTTCTTTAGTTAATCTAAAAGGGATAGAGTTATAATCAGGATACAGAATGGTATAACAATCTGTTAGTCTTGAGTGTTTAATATTCAACCCAAATTTTTTTAATCGGTAAAGATCCATTGATAGAGCATTATTTGAATACCCCATTTTATTTGCGAGTTGTGCACGCGGTGTTTTGTTTAACATAAGTGAAAGTAGTTTCCATAATCTACAAATCACATTAATCGAAATTCCATCAGACATATAAGCCTCCTTTTTTTCAGTTACCAGTTAGCAGTTAGCAGTTAGCAGTGTAGAGAATCTACAACAGTATAATTTTTTGTGGTTTTCACACCTCCTTTTGGTTTATTTTTAGTTCTAAAATCTTATCTAATATTTTTTCTTTTTTAGTAGAATTTTTTTTGATGTTATCTAAGTCATCTAAAAAAGATTTTATATCTGAACTCAAATTTTCATAATTTAAATCAGAAAAAATAGAATAACTTCTAAAGTCTCTATCATAAACATGACCTTCTTGTTTCCATAGTAATCTTTTTAGAAGAAATTTAGAAAAAGCTATATCATCGCCATTTTCTATGTCAGGAATCAGTTCTTTACCAGGAGCAAAATCAATTGCTAAAGATTTACTTCCATTCATAATTAATATCTCTTCCTTTGAACGCTCAAATAGCTTTGTTTTATAATTTCTAATACTTGACGATACCCAACTTTATTCTTATCATTAGTTTCAATCCTTGTTGTTTTGGAAATTGATTTTAAAGCTCTTTCTTTATCATATAAACAAAACAAAGAATATATGTTTCAATCCTTGTTGTTTTGGAAATTGATTTTAAAGCTATTATCATAAAAGTGGGCTTGTAGCATCGTGTCCAGTTTCAATCCTTGTTGTTTTGGAAATTGATTTTAAAGCTTCCGTAAAGCTACTGGTGCAGTTGACGGAAAAGTGTTTCAATCCTTGTTGTTTTGGAAATTGATTTTAAAGAATAGGGAGATTTCAAAAATAATGTTAGTCAAACGGAAGTTTCAATCCTTGTTGTTTTGGAAATTGATTTTAAAGCGAAAGTCCAACAATGACCAAGAGATATTCGCATGAGTTTCAATCCTTGTTGTTTTGGAAATTGATTTTAAAGCCGTATATACCACCACCTTC
>JAOZMT010000316.1 GCA_029934175.1 Victivallales bacterium
AGTTGCAAGCTTAAGGTCATCTAAAAATCCAGTGATTTTTATTTTCCTTGCTTACCGCTCGTATGCTTAGAGTTTAGGAATGTGGCGGATATTTCTTTTGTTTTTTTTGAAAAATGTGTAAAAAAAAGCATTAATATAATTGCAAACTAATGAAGATAGGTGTATTATATAATTAAAATGAATAATAATATTGTCTAATGAAATATATGTAAACAAATAAAATTTAAAATATGAAAAAAATTAATGAATATGAACAACATAATAAGCCAAGAGAGGTTTTAGAAAAAAAAGGACCGAATGCTTTGGAAGATTATCAATTAATGGCTATTCTTTTTGCGAAATATGCAAGAATTCATAAACTATTAATTAAAAAAGATGGTTTGTCAAATAAACAGGCTCAAATTCTTGATGCATTATCAAAAGTTAAACAAGACTCCGATGAAAAAGTTTTAAACAATAGCAATATTTTACAAAATGAAAGTTATTTAAAAGGCGAAATGCTTCCATTGATAATTCAAAGATTTAAAATAGAACAAAAAATAAAATTAAATTAAATGCCGAAACAGTTCGTGAGATAGGCAATATCATTTTTAATGAATATCTTAACGAATACAAAGGAACGATTGCATCTTAAAACATTAAACACGAAAAAGGATTGAATTATGAATGATTTAAATAAAAACTTATTTTTTGATATAAAAAATATAATAGAAGATGGCAAACAAAATCTTGCTATTGCGGTAAACGCAACTTTAACTTCAACATATTGGCATATTGGCAAAAGAATTAATGATAATATTTTACAAAATAAACGAGCTGAATATGGTAAAGAGATTGTCTCATCACTGGCTAGACAATTGACCGATGAATATGGAAAAGGTTTTACAGTAAAATATTTAGGGAAAATGATGCGTTTTGCAGAAGTTTTTCCTAATAATCAAATTGTCGCATCACTGATGCGACAATTGAGTTGGACTCATTTTAAAGAAATAAATTATTATCTTTGCCCAGAGGGCATAACCCTAATAGCCGTAGGTTTCAATCTACGGACAGATTCCAACACAACAACAACCCCGAATGGGGTTGCACAATAGGAGCATAAAAAATGAATATAAATAAAATATTAAACAACATTTGCGAATTATGCAAATTTTTGTTCAGTGCAATCCCATTCGGGGTTGAATATGTGTGTATGATATTCCACAGGTTAAAACCTGTGGCTATTCATGTTAAGCCCTATCGGGCTAATGCAGATTACGCAATTTCAAATAAAAGGAATATATATATGAGTAAAAATAAAATGATAAGAAATAACACTGCTGAATTTTTGATATTTACATCACAGGCAGGTGAAGATAATATTGAAGTTAGAATTGAAGATGAAAAATGGTGCTATATTTAGTAAAAAATATTTTGATGATTTAATATTAGAAATTCGTGATATTCGTGAAAGTGAAAGAAATTTTTATCAAAAAATCACAGATATTTATACAACCGCAATGGATTATGATTCTAAGAGTCTTACCACAAGATTTTTTTTCGAGTGTGCAAAATAAATTACATTTTGCTATTCATGGAAATACTGCTGCAGAAGTTTTATATTAATATTAGTTAAAAAGGAGAAAAATGAAAGAGGATAAAGAAGAACATAAAATAATACGGAAAGAGTTAATTAGAATATTTATTATAGGAATATTTTTTATTATAGCTTATTGTGTTATAATATTTAAATTATGGGACGAACAATTAAATTCAAACAAAAAATATGAAAAAAATATAAATATTCAGTCTATAAGAAAAATTCGTCAACCAGCATTGAGGGGAAGTATATATTCTAGTGATAATCAGATTATTGCTGGCAATACACCATCTTATGATATTGTTTTGCATTTAGATGAGCCTTGGCGACAAAAACATGGGGCTTATGGTAAAACAGTATCTTTTGTTATGGATACTGTTGATACTTTATCTGTAACAATTGGGCGAGATATAAAAATTTCTAGAGATGATATAAAAAAACGAATGAACTATTATCCAGGAGTTCCTATGCTTTTAGCATCTAACTTAAATCCTATAGAGTTAGGAGTTGTTGCTGAAATGATCTCTCAAATGCCAGGAGTAGAAATAGTTGTTAATTCAAAAAGGTCATATCCATATAAAGAAGTTGCAGCTCATTTGATTGGTTATGTAGGAAAAGAAGATAGAACTGAAGCTAGTGATAAAAAAGATTATATGTATTATTTTTCTGACTTAATTGGAAGAAGAGGAGTTGAACGAGCGTATGATACAATAAATGAAGCTGAGGATATTATTGGATTACGAGGCAGTCCAGGAGAAAAAGTTATAAGGGTAGATAACCGTGGCTATGTTTATGAAACATTTAAACAGACACAAGAAAAAGTTAATGGAAATGATATTGTATTGACAATTGACTTGGAAGCACAAAAGATTGCAAATAAAATCTTGAAGGATAAAGTAGGAGCATTTGTTTTAATGGATGCTAATAGTGGTGCATTAATCGCAATTCAATCGTCTCCAAGTTATGATTTATCTAATTGTGTTCCATATCTTCCCAGTCATACTTATAAACTTCTAAAAGCAGATGTAAATCGTCCATTGATAGATAGAACGCTTTTTGGGCAATATCCTCCAGGCTCAATATTTAAACCTCTTGTAGCAATGGCATTTTTAGAAAGTGGAGTAAACCCTGCTGATACAGTTTTTTGTGATGGAGCAACTGAAATAGGAGATACTAAAATAAAATGTTGGAGCTGGCGTAGTGGAGGACATGGTTATGTAAATATGACAGATGCAATTAAGCAATCATGTAATGCATATTTTATAGAAAATTCCATAAAGCTTGGTTTAGATAATTTACTTCCTGTGATAAAATCTGCAGGAATAGGACAAAAGACAGGTTTTATGCTTGGTGGGTCAAAGGGCAAATTGCCACTTCGAGAAGAAAAACGCGAAGAGTATGGTAAATGGAATGCATTTGATACAGGCTTGACATCAATAGGCCAGGGAGTTACTTTAGTAACTCCACTTCAAATAGCAATTTATATTTCAGCTATTGCAAATGGCGGAACTTTATGGACTCCGTATGTATTAAAGTCTATAAATAATAAACAAGGAGATGTTTTATATACAAAAAAGAAAAAAATTAGAGGAAAATTAAATGTCAAAAGTAAAAATTTAGATATAGTTCAAAAAGGAATGTGGGAAGTAGTAAATGGAGATAACGGTTCAGGAGAAAATGCGTTAACTCCTTTAATTGAATTATCAGGGAAAACAGGTACAGCAGAAATTAATTCGAGAGAAGGCAAAAGAAAAATGACATGGTTTGTTGCTTATGGAAAACATAAAGAAAAATTATACTCTGCTGTGATTATGATAAAAGATGGAGAAAGTGGAGGACGAACTTGTGCTCCTTTGGTAAAAGAATTTTTTGAAAAATGGTTGAAGAAAAAATTAATCAGATAAAGTAATGCAGGCAAGATGTCTGCGTTACTTTTTGTTTAGTAATTTTAATTGCTTATTTTGGCTAGTTTCAACAATGTATTTACACTTTGAGCTAGAAAAGTCAAAAAAATCGTCGGAGTTCCGCTTTCAAGCGGATAGCAACATAAAGCGATTTATCGCTGGTACGGACTTAAAAACAACCTTAACCGTTTAAGGATAGTTTGTTATCAAAACATAGCTAAAGC
>JAOZMT010000317.1 GCA_029934175.1 Victivallales bacterium
ATTTTTTATTTCATCTATAATTCATTCAAAAATTCTTCAAGTATATTAAACATTAACAGCTTCTACAGATAAATTTGCTCCAAATTCTTTTTCTAATTCACTTAAAATAGGTTTGATACAATCATTTAAGAATGAATCGCATTGTTCTGGGGCACGCCCTACAAATTCTTTAGCATTAATTAAATCATCAATATCATCTGCGATTAATGCAAATACAGGATCATTCTTTAATCTATCAATCAAATCATTTTCCTTACCTTCACCCTTAACTCTTGCTCCAGCATCCATAGAATGATTTCTAATAGCTTCATGTAAAATCTGGCGATCTCCACCTTTTTTGACTGCTGCCATCATTATATTTTCAGTTGCCATAAATGGTAATTCACTATTTACTCTTTTTGCAATAACATTTGGCCATACTAAAATACCATCAGTAATATTTGCAACAAGAGAAAGAATAACATCCACACTTAAAAATGCTTCTGGCAATGAAATTCTTCTATTAGCAGAGTCATCAAGAGTTCTTTCAAACCATTGTGTTGCATGTGTATTTGCACAGTTCGCAGGTAGCGACATAACAAAACGAGCTAGAGAACAAACTCTTTCACTTCTCATAGGATTCCTTTTATAAGCCATTGCACTTGATCCTACTTGTTTAGCTCCAAAAGGCTCTTCTATCTCTTTTAAATTTGCAAGTAAACGAATGTCGCCAGCAAATTTATATGCGGATTGTGCAATTCCAGATAAAACAGATATCATATAAAAATCAACTTTTCTTGTATAAGTTTGACCACTTACATTGATAATATTATCAAATCCCATTTTTTGAGCAACAATACTCTCTAAATCTTTGACTTTTTGATGGTCATTATTAAATAAAGAAAGAAAACTAGCTTGTGTGCCAGTTGTCCCTTTTACACTTCTAAAAGGCAATCTTTCACATTCAAACTCTAATCTCTCTAAATCTAAAATGAAATCCTGTAAATATAAACAAAATCTTTTACCCACAGTTGTTAATTGTGCAGGTTGATAATGCGTAAAACCTAGCGTTGGCATATCTTTATATTTTTCAATCAAAACTGAAAAATTCTTTATAACAGAACCAATTTTTTGCTTAATAATTTTCAAACCATCTTTAATTTGAATCATTTCAGAGTTATCAGTAACAAAACAACTTGTAGCACCAAGGTGAATAATAGGCTTTGCAGCTGGGCATTGTTCTCCAAAAGCAAAAATATGACTCATTACATCATGTCTTAATTCTTTTTCTTTTTGATTAGCTACTTCAAAGTCAATGTCTTCTAAATGTTCAGACATTTGTGATATTTGCTCTTCTGTAATATTTAACCCTAATTCTTTTTCAGTTTCAGCTAAAGCAAGCCAAAGCTTTCTCCAAGTAGAATGCTTCTTTTGTGGAGACCAGTTAAAGCTCATTTCTTTACTTGCATAACGACCAGTTAATGGATTTTCATATTTGTCATAATTCATAAGTCTAGCCTATTAGTTTTAGAATTTTATCTGACAGTTTATCTATACCTTTAATCTCTGCAGATTTACCATTTGGTAAAGTTATAGAAGCACCTACTTTTCTATTTAACATAGACTCACCAAGTCTTGTTCTATATGAAATTAAATCTTTTTCAGGATTTCCATCCCAAACTCCGACAATATGAATAACACTTTCTTTATCATCTTCATCAATCAATGAAACAGAACTACCAACAATAACAATATCGTCAGGTTTGACTATAGAGAAGTCGATAGGCTGTATATTATTTAACTCTCTTTCAATATCACCTCTTCTACTACTTAGGAAAGCTTGATTTTCTTTTGCAGCTTTGTACTCTGAATTTTCTTTTAAATCTCCATAACTTCTAGCATGTGCAATTGCTTCTACATTTGCAGGAATTTCAACTGTAAGCAAGTTTTCTAATTCTTTAAGCTTTGCTTCATGAGAATTAACAGAAGTAATTAATGATTGGTCATCACTTGATAGATCAACAACCTCTGCCTCTTTTTCTTTTGCTTTATTTTCTATATATGCTTTTAATTCATCTGTTCTTCTAGACATCTTAACTAAAAGAGCTTGTCTTTCATCAGGAAAAATATTTCTTGCAAGGTTCAATGATAAAATAAATTCAGCTAAATCAACCGAGTTTTCTAATAGTAAATCTTGGAATTTTTCATTATTTAATAATAATTTTTTAAGCTCTCTTTGTGCAGGTAACCAAGCAGATTGTAAATCTTGAAGAGACATAGCATAAGATACATTTTGCATTGTCAAAAACTCTATTGATTTTTTTCCAGTCTTAGCTCTATTTGTCCAAATCCATTTTAATATATCTCCACTAGGATGCATTGATATATTAATAGCATCATAGATTTCATCCTCGCCTAATACTGAAAGTAAAGTATTTAAACATCTATTAGGTAGAAATAAACATAACTCTCCTAAATATTCTGTTCCAAACAATACTTTTGTTACATTAGCAAAAATATCTAATTTTTTAACAGGAATTTTAGTCCAAACGCTGAAAGTATCAATATTGACATCTTGAAAATTTTGAGGCCAAAATATAGATTTATCTGCTATTGATGAAAAAACTTCTTTAATATATTCTGCTTTTGGATTAATCATACAAATAGTATCTATAAACAATTTAGGCTCACGAGCGATTAGCTCTTCCTTTACATTAGAAAAGAAATTTGCATACTTCGCAGCTTCCTGTTCGTCAATAATATAGTCAGTTCCTACTTCTGTTAATAACTGATGCATTTCTTTTATACTTCTACTTGAAGCAGGAGAACGCTCTTGGATTTTACTTTTTTCAACAACCTCTTCCGTTTTACCTTCTAACCATGAAGCAAATTGTGATTTATCCATCGCCTTAGGAATATAAAAAACCTGTGCTATTTTGTCAATAGCTTTATTACTAATTGGGGCTAATGCACTCTTATTTAGAGTATCTCGGAAATTTGCTACAGGTATAACATTTCTCTTTACAGTTGTCACAAGTTTTCGTAATTTTGGAGTTGACTTGAAAAATCTAGATTTTGAAATACATACACTAACAGGTTGAGATGTTGAAAAAATAGAACTTAATCCAGAAATAACAACAGTTGCAGAAAATTCATCAATATCAGAAATTGCATACCAAGTTCCTGTTGCTTGCTGAAAAACATAAATTCCTGTCCTTAATTTTAATAAATTATTAAATCTAAAAATAATATCTTGTAAGGATATATTGCTATCACGAATACCCATTGACCTAATAAAACCTGGTTTAGATAAAAGAGGAGGAAGTTTTGACTTAATTGCATTTCCTAAAACACTTCTGATAAGAATTGTATCATTTGGATTTAATTTTGCTAGCTCTATACAAAAATCAGCTTGATCTGGATTGTTAGAAACTGACTCATCCCAAGACTCGAGTAATAAATCAATATTACTAGCAATTTCTCCAGTTTTAATCTCAGATGCCTTTTTTATTTCATCTAAAATTTGTGATAACAATTGTTTCGTTGAGTTTTCTGTTGCTTCTAATACCAATTCCTCGAAAGTAGCCATAATCATCTCCTTATTTTAACAAATAATTTTGTTCTTTATATTAATTTTACATATAAAGATAATATATCACATTTTTATGAAAAGTCTAGTTTTTTTTAAATTATTCGAGTGAAAAAGAATTAATTGCA
>JAOZMT010000318.1 GCA_029934175.1 Victivallales bacterium
TGCGAAGTGTGCAAAAGGCAATGTCTTAAACGGAGCGCCATCCGTCTCGGTGGCAGGATGTTTAGATACTGGGAAAGATATTTGGTTTTAGGGTTTTAATCCTAAACAAGCAATTTGCAAGACCCAGTATCTGAGCATTATGCCGGCGAGACGCGCGGCGCTCCCAGAGGAAAAATAATTAGAAAATGTATCATAAGACAAAGGCATTATCGAATCACCTCGCTAAAGCGTCGAGAACAAAAGATGGTGTCAAAAGATGGTGTCATGCACCAAATAAAAGAGTTGTATTTCTGTTATTATATTAATCTTACAACTTGAATTGATTTTATTATTTAATTGTAATGAAAAAAAAGGAGCCATGAATCAAATGAAAATATGCTATCTTTGCGTTCGGTGAATGCAAGGAAGATTCTAAGAGATTCTAGGGTCAGTAGATTCTCAAGAAATTTGTTTTGAATTAATTTGAAAATTTATTAAAGAGTGGTATTTTATAGTTAAAGAAACTAAAAACAGGAGATTTTATAATGAGAAAAAAATCTACCGTCCCTGATTTTCTCATTCTTTAACAAGCGTATATGATAATTAAAATTATTATTTTCAATTTATTCTTAAAAAATAAATCTAATTTGAAGATATAGATTTTTTTTACTAATGGAACTTGACAAAATAGTTTTTGTATGTATCTTAATTTATGTGTTAAATTCAGGAAAATTGCCTGCAAAGGCACTTACACATTTTGCAGTGGAAAAAGATGGTGCAAAAAGATGGAAAAAGATGGTGCCATGCACCAAATAAAAGAGTTATATCTTTTTTATTATATCAATCTTATAACTTAAATTGATTTTGTTATTTAATCGTAATGAAAAAGATAAATGATATTTGGTGCATGGCACCATCTTTTTTAGAATGTTATGAAAAAAAAGATTATGCATCGTTATATTATTTAGGTAAAATTTATGAAAAGGGGATTAATCATTTTGTAAAAGTAGATTTTGATAAAGCAATTTATTATTATGAATTAGGAGTTGAGTTTAAGAATAAAAAAGCAATAAAAGAATTAGCAGATTATTATAAATATGGTATTCATCCTATAAAAAAAGATAAAACTATAGCAATGAAATATGCTAAAATGCTTAATGGTAAGGATTGAGGGATTGAGAAATTGTTTAAAAAATAAGGAGAAAGGAATAGGTTGTAAAATGGGGAAAAATAGCCTTATTTTTTTCACTCAAACTTATAAGAAACCAAGTGGAGAAAAACAAGAAATTTTAAAGGAGGAGTCAAAATGATGTTACCAAGACCAAGAGGATATGTTGATTGGGTTGTTCCACAAGATGAAGCTGGAAATGATATTGGGATTTGTTCTGATACTGAAACATTTAATTTTTATATAAATTGGCTAGCAGATTATTTATTTTATACAGATATTCCTGTTCCAGACAATCAACTTGAAACTTTAGAAGATTTCAGAAAAGACAACGGTATTAGATGTGCAGTTTTTTGGACATCAGATGACTGGGGATTTTCTGCATGGGACACTGAATTGATAGAAGAGTCTTTTATCAATGGGACTACATATAAAGAATTACGAGAACTAGAGTTGGAGCATTGGAATGAGTTAAGTCAAAGTGACCAAGAAATTTTTGAAGATCCAGAAGCAGAATGTTTTACTTCAGAAATAGAATATAAAAGGATAGGTGAAGAAAAAATCGAATCGATGAAAGTTCCAGAACATATTCAACATGCAGATATTCCATATAGAGCGATTTTTGCAAAATTATTAAAACCAGTAACAGAAAAAGAAGAACGAATTAAACACTTGAAGTATTTTTATTATAATTTTAATGAATGTGCAACAAAATAGAAAAATTATTTTGCGTTAAATTATTCTGCGTAATTCTTCTCAATGTATTTCTTAGACGGCGTTAAGAACAAATTTAAAAAATATGGAATGCTATTTGTTTTTTCATATTTTGATGCTTGAGGTGGACTTTGTAAGGTCTGGAATATATATTACCGAGTTATTTTTTTAATATTTTTTATCATTATGCGTAAGAAGTAATAATTTATTACGGATAGAATGATAAAGATACTTCATGGAGAAGTATTATAAATAATAAAAAAGGAGAGATTATGTCTTTCAAATTAGGGAAAAGTGGATTTTTTGCGTTGTGTGCAATTTTATTTATTGGAGTATTTATTTATTTTGTGGACTATTATTACACGGAGAAATTAGAACGATTAGTTATAGAAGCAAAAAAAGAAGAACCTAAGATTATTCCTCCATATTCGACAACTAAAAAAAATGATGTTTTAATAGAAAAACTATATGGCTTATCCTATAGCCATTTTGAGAAAGATGTAACTTTACTAGATAAAATGATTGATATAGAAAGCAAATTATATCCTTTATTAAGGAAACTTAGAAATAATGTTTTAACCACAGAAGAACAAGCAGAAATTGATTTTACTCTAAAAGAGATAGAGAGATTCTTAACAAATAAAAATACTATTGAATTTTTTAAAGTTCTAAAAGAGATATTGGACAATCCAGATTTTTATTATCAAAAACATGATAAGATTGCTGAATTATCTGAATTTTTAAAATATTTAAAATTTTTTAAACTAAAATTGATTTATCAATTTTGCAAAAATGCTGACAACTTACAAGTAACATTAAATGAGACAAGAAGTTTTATCAATCGTTACAAAAAAAGTAAAAATGATAATTTACTTTGGAATTTTTATTCAGAGCATGCACTATTAAAAGTTTTTGATAGTTTGTTATCTGAATATGAATGCAATCCAAAAAATGTAGATGCAGTAATTAAATTTTTTAAACAAGCAGAAATGTATGGAGATATGGAATATCCAAGTAAGATTTTTAATAATAGTTGTTCATATAATCTTGATTTTAATCATAGTTTAGTAGGCAAGAATTTTGTATTAAATGATGATGACCTAAAAAATTCATTGCTAAATATTTTTGTAGATTTGCGAGCGTTTCCTTATAATAATTATGTTTTAAATAAAAGGACTTCTTTTTATAATACTAATCATCGAACTGAAACAAAAGCAGAAAATTTTATAACAAAGTTAATAGTAAAGAAAGATTTATGTATATATTTTGAGAACATAAAAAAATACAATGCTTTTTTTGAAAAGATGACGAATAATAAAATAACAAAAGCTGACATTGATGAATTTTCATTAGATACATCATATATTTCAGGATTATTTATGTCATCTCCATTTTATACAGAATATCTACCATATAGTTTTGAATATTATTTTAAATATAAAAAGTTATTAGCAAATTTTGAAATAAAAGCATATAAAGCGAAGAATGGAGAAAGCCCTAAATCATTAAGCGAAATTCCAAATATTACATTATCTCCATACACAGGTGAAAATTTTGAATATCAGCCATTGATTAAAGTTATTGTAGAATTTCCTCCTGAAATAAAAATTCCAAAAGAAAAGATATGGACACAAACAACTCTATATTGGTTTTGTAAAATATTCTTCGTCTTTATGATTGCTTGTGGAATATATATGGTTTATTTTTTAATAATGCAAAGTAAAGATAAAGGATAAGATATAATGAATAATATAAAAAAGTTAGGAAAGTATAAAATTAAAGTAAGCGAAGATATTAAAAAATTATTTTTAACAATAGACAAATCACCTGTAGC
>JAOZMT010000319.1 GCA_029934175.1 Victivallales bacterium
ACAAAGGTTTTCTTTGTGAAACTTAGTGTTTAACTTTGTTTCCTCTGTGGTTAAATATAATTTAATGTGGTTCACTGAATATATAACTTAAACTTTTAGTATTCAGGCATTTTCACAATACAAAAGACAAAGCCTTTTTTATTATATAATTAATTTTCCCATTTTTATTTTTATTTTACTTGTAAATTTTATTATAATGGTTATATTGTATACTTTACAATTAGGATAAAGTTTAAAATAGGAGTATTTATGAAATTATCTACTAAAACAAGATACGGGTTGCGTATTTTATTGCAAATAGCAATAGATATGAAAGAAGACAAAGCTATAAAAGGTAAAAGTATAGCTAAAAAACAAGATATATCAGAACCTTATATGGAGCAAATAATGATTCCATTAAAAGAAGCTGGGATTGTAGATGCATTAAGAGGGCGTTATGGCGGCTATCGTATTATTATACCATTTAAAGAAATAACTATTAGAAGAATCATAGAATTGTTTGAAGGGGAAATAAATTTAGTAAAATGTGAAGATAATAGTGGGCATTGTATGCGAATAGCAGAATGTCAAGTCACAAATGTATGGAGTGATTTATCTAATATGATAAAAAAAGAAACAGATAAAGTTAATATTGAAACTTTACTAAAACAAGTTGAACAAGGAATAAATATGGAGTATGTAATATGAAAATTTATAATAACATAACAGAAACAATTGGAAATACACCTTTAGTTAAATTAAGTAGAATTTCAGGAGCATTAAATGCAAATATTTATGCAAAATTAGAATTTTATAATCCGACTTCTAGTGTAAAAGATAGAATTGCTGTAAATATGATTGATGTAGCAGAACAAGAAGGTTTATTAAAAAAAGGTGGTGTCATAATAGAACCTACAAGTGGTAATACAGGGCTAGGTTTAGCTATGGTTGCATCAGCAAGAGGCTATAAATTAATTATAACAATGCCTGAGTCAATGTCTATTGAGCGAAGAGCTATTTTAAAACATTTTGGAGCCGAATTAGTTTTAACTCCTGCATCAGAAGGAATGAAAGGTGCTATTGATAAAGCAACTGAATTATCAAAAACGACTCCTAATTCATTTATGCCACAACAATTTAATAATCTTGCAAACCCTGAGGCACATAGAAAAACAACAGCTATTGAAATTCTTAATGACACAGATGGCAATGTTGATTTTGTTATTGCTGGAGTTGGAACTGGAGGAACTATCACTGGTATTGCTCAAGTTTTAAAAGAAAAAATAAAGGATATTCAAATTGTAGCAGTAGAACCTGAAACATCTGCTGTTATATCTGGTGAACCTGCAGGCAAACATACCTTACAAGGTATTGGTGCTGGTTTTATTCCTGAAGTATTTGAAAAGTCTCTAATTGATATTGTTTCAAAAGTATCAGAAGAAGATGCTTATGAAAATGCAAAACTAGTGGCAACTCAAGAAGGTATCTTATGTGGTATAAGTTCAGGAGCAGCTTTAGCAACTGCTATTGAATTAGCTAAAAAACCAGAAAATAAAAATAAAAATATTGTTGTAATATTCCCTGATACTGGGGAAAGATATCTTTCAACAATTCTATTTTCATAATAATAAAAAAATTAAATTTAACATTAAGGATAAATTAAAATGAGTAAATTACAAAACGAAACAATATCATTACACGCAGGACAAGTTGCAGATCCAACAACAGGATCTAGAGCTGTTCCTATTTATCAAACAACTAGCTATGTATTTAATTCTGCGGAACATGCAGCAAATCTTTTTGGATTAAAAGAATTTGGTAATATTTATACTAGACTAATGAATCCAACAACAGATGTATTAGAAAAAAGACTTGCTGCACTAGAAGGTGGAACGGGTGCCTTAGCAACAGCAAGTGGAATGTCTGCAATATTTCTTGCTATTACAAATATTGCAAAAAATGGAGACCATATTATTGCTTCTGCATCTTTATATGGAGGAACTGAAACTCTATTTAGATACACTTTACCTGACTTTGGTATTGAAGTTACTTTTATTAAAGATTTAACTGAAGAAAATATTAAAAATGCAATAAAAGATAATACTAAGGCTATTTATGCAGAAACTATAGGAAACCCTAAAGGTGATGTTCCTGAATTTGATGTTGTCACAAAAATTGCACATGACAATAATATCCCTGTGATAGTTGATAACACATTTGCGCCAACTTTATGTAGACCAATTGATCATGGAGTAGATATTGTTGTATATTCTTGCACAAAATGGCTTGGTGGACATGGAACAAGTATTGGTGGTATGATTGTAGACAGTGGTAAATTTGATTGGTCAACAGGTCGTTTTCCAGGATTTACAACTCCAGATCCAAGTTATCATGGTTTAGTTTATTGGGATGCTTTAGGAGATGTGCCGGGAATGGGTAATGTAGCTTATATTTTAAAGGCTAGAGTTGGTGGAATGAGGAATATAGGACCTTGTATTAGTCCTACAAATTCATTTAATATTTTACAAGGAGTTGAAACTTTACCATTAAGAATGAAAGCTCATTGTGATAATGCATTAGCGCTAGCAAAGGCATTGAAAAATAATCCATTAGTAAAATGGGTTTCATTCTTAGGACTAGAAGATCATCCATTCCATAGTGTTGGTAAAAAATACTTAAAAAATGGTTTTGGAGCTGTTCTTGGCTTTGGGATAAAAGGCGGTGCAGAAGCTGCAGAAAAATTCATAGATTCTGTTGAGCTAGCAAGTCATTTAGCTAATGTTGGAGATGCAAAAACTTTAGTAATAAATCCTTGGTCGACTACACATCAACAATTAACTGATGATGCAAAAAATGCTGTTGGAATATCACCAGAATTCATAAGAGTTTCAGTTGGTATTGAAAATATAAAAGATATTATAGCTGACTTTGAACAAGCAATTGAGAAATCTCAATAATTGTTAATTAATAATTAATATTTTAAAGGCTTATTATGCAATATCGCATAATAAGCCTTTTTTTTGACAGGATTGGAATAATTTTTGAAAAATACAAAATTGAAAAGTTTTTTACCTGGACAGTTGATGAAATAGGAAAGTTAGACTGGGAACTTAAGAAAGATTTTATTGAAGCTGAGAAAAAATTAGATGGTTGTTATGTTATTAAAAGTAATGCTACTTGCAAATCATTAAATAAGCAAGAAGTAATTGTTCATATTCAATTGATTAAAATTTGATTATGGCTGAAATATCCGTTTAATCAGTGGGGGAACCACCCCATATTACGCCCACGAATGGGGTTGAACAATAATATGTTACAGATTATTGTATTAAATCGACAGCCCCTGAAAGCGGAACTCTGACAGTTTTTTTGACTTTTTCTAATTATATGTGTAAAATCTTATTTGAAACTAGCCTCTAAGCACACGAGCCGTAAGCAAGGAAAATAGAAATTACTGGATTTTTAGATGACCTTAAACTTGCAACCTATGAAAACAGTCTGAATGTGAATTTAAAGATTTAAAATTTTTCAATAATCAATATTCAACACGGAATATCCAATATTCAAGTAAAGAATTCCTAAATGCAACATCATATAAAGCAATAATTTTCAACCACAGATTTTCATACATAGATAGTCATTAAATGAGTAAAAAAGGTATCCTCTTTAAAAACAGTTGTCCTCTTAATTTTGACAATTTAATAACTTGACC
>JAOZMT010000320.1 GCA_029934175.1 Victivallales bacterium
GAAGAATTAGATTAACTAAATTAATCGTGATTTTTCAAGGTGCAGAAATGAAATATAAATCAATTATTAATTAAATAGTTATCCGCAGATTACGCAGATTAACACAGATTTTTTAATTAAAAAAACAGAATAATTTAAGAGTTTTTTATGAGTCGAAAGCTGGGGGATTTAGAAAAATAAAAAAGCAACTTGCGAAGTATGCAAAAGAGGAGAGTTTTGAATTTTATCGAAAGATAAAGAATGTTATATTTTATAAAAAAAGGAGGGAGTAATGAAGTTTTTCGTTGTATTATTGGTTGGTGTTTCTTTTTCAATGTTTGGAGAAAAAACAGAGGATGTTGGGATAGATGCAAAATCATCAATAAAAACCGTAACAGTATTTTCAGATAGAGCCCGTGTAACACGAGTATCTGAAATCGCTTTAAAAAAGGGACTTAATATATTTGATATATCAGGCATTCCTGAAAAGTTAGATGATTCATCATTGACTGTAGCTTTACCTAAATCTGTTGATGCAGTTTTGCTTTCAGTAGAAATTCCTCGTAAATATGGTTCAAAATTAGATCCTAAAGAATTACAAGAAATTGAAAAGAAAAAAGATGAGCTTTCTCAACAATTATCTTTACTTCAAAAAAGAAAAAGACAATTACAAAATAATATTTCAACTATAAAGCAGTTAAATATAGGAATAGCTCCATCAGAACGAGATGTTAAACCAGCTATTTTAACTCCTGATACTTGGAAAACATTTTTAAATTTCACAAGCGAACAACTTGCGAACTGTGCAAAAAGTATTCGTAATATAGATAAACAATCATTTGATTTAGGTCAAGAATATGAAGTTGTTAAAAATAAATATTCTAAATTAGTTTCTTATAGAAGAAAATCTCAAAAAATTGCTAGAGTTAAGATAAATTCTTTGGTTGAACAAAGTATAAAAATTGATTTTTCATATATCATTTATAATGCATCATGGTTCCCTATTTATGATATTCATGTTGATCCTAAAACTGCTGAAGTTTCAATGTCATATTTTGCACAAATCGCACAAAAAACTGGTGAAGATTGGTCAGATACAAAAATTATAATGTCAACTGCAATTCCTGCACAAAGCGCAGATTTACCTAAATTACAAACAACTTTAATTCAAGAAAAAGTAAATACAAGTCCTGTTAGACAAAGTCGTAGTAGATCTTCTTTTGGTATAAACAAAATGTTAAGTAACAATTTTCAATCGCCTATGTGCCAAATAAATACTTCTAATATAAATTCTGGTTTAAGAATTACTAAAAATAAAAGTAAAAAGCAAGTTGGATACATCAATGAAAGCAATAAATTTAATATGAGAACATCGCAATCGGCTTCTTTAATTAGCAATTTTTCTAATGATGCTTTTAGTAATATTCAGGTTAAAGGCGGTAAGTCTTACAATGGGAATCGACTAAATATTTCAGGAAGTAATGTGTTTTTAAATGATAAAGATGGGAATGTTATTTCTTTTAAATTAGATGATATAGAAACAATAGACAATAAAATACGCCAAGGGCAAGGCAAAGGAGCTAATAAGAATTGGTTAGTTGAACCTAGTAAATCAGCTGGTGGGTTTGATTATCGTTTTCCAGCTGCTAAGTTAGAGACAATAAAATCTAATGGAAAGGTTTATCGAGTTTTATTAAAATCTTCAATATTAAAAGGTAATAAAGAATATTTTGCAAGCCCAATTGCGAGTCCGTATGCATTTTTAAGATGTAAAACAGTTAATACAACAAAAACTCCAATTTTAGCTGGAGCATCAAATATTTTTCTCGGAGGAGATTTTATTGGTGAGGCACGATTACACACCGTCCCAGAAAATGGATTATTTATTTTAGACTTAGGTATTGATGAAAGATTGGTTGTCCGAAGAGCATCTTCAAGAATGTCAAAAACTCGTGGTATTATATCAAAAAATCGTAGAATTGAACTAGAAAATGAAATATCTATTGTAAACTACATAAAAGAAGATATAAATATTGTAATAGAAGAACGATTGCCTATAAGTTATAATAAAAACATAAGTATAATAGATTTCAAAGAAAACAAAAAGTCATTTAATCGTGATAAAAAAGGCAAGTATTACAATGGACTTGTTCACTGGAAAGTTAATGTAAAAGGTGGAAAGACAGAGAAAGTAATATCATCTTATGCAATTGAATATCCGCTAAATTTTGAAATTACTAATAAAATTGGCAGAGGGCATTATCAAAGTGGTTTAGGTAAACAAATAATGAAAGCAAGTAAAAAATAGGAGTTATGAAAATGAAAAATAAAATACAAATTTTAGTCGTAGCATTATTGATACAATTTTCTGCGATGTATGCAGAAAATTCTAATATAAATGAAGTAACAGTGTATAAAGATAGAGCTCTTGTTACACGAAGTAAGACAATAAATACTGTTGAAGGAGAAAAAATAATTATTTTTGAAGGCTTAACAAATCGCCTTGATCCAAAATCACTTCGTGCTAAAGTCAACGGAAAAGGAGTTGAATTACTTGGTATAAATTGGGAAAAGATAATTGTTAATAAAATTCAAAATTCAAAGTTAAATGCTTTAGAATTAGAACGAATTGCTTTAGAAAATGCTATACGAGAACTAAAAGATAAAAAAACAGTTTTAGCAGTAAAGTTAAAATTCGTAAAAGAATACAGAACTTTTTCTAAAAAAACTATATCCGAGCAAGCTACTAAAAAGGTTACAGATGAGTCTTCTGAAAAATGGAATAATTCAATAAAATTTTTAGATGAAAGCGAAGAAGTGGTAATTGAAAAAATCCATAATTTAAATATAGAAATCAGAAAAATTGAAAAGAAATTAACTGCAACTAAATCAAACCTTAACAAATATATTAATCCTGAAAGCAGAACAACAATTACTGCATTTGTCGCAATAAAATCTGCGAAGAGTGCAAAATGTGATATTAAGTTATCTTATGTAACTTACGGTGCAGGTTGGACTCCAAGGTATGATGCAAGAATTGATCCTGATACAAGTAAATTAAATTTAACTTATTATGCAACTGTTACACAACAAAGTGGAGAAATTTGGGATGGAGTGCAACTTTATTTGTCAACAGCTCAGCCACAAGTAGGTGCAAAAGCTCCAAAATTACCTAGATTTGTATTAGATGGTTCATTTGCTACAAGAAATAAAAATATAAAATATGAAATGTTAAAAGGAGATAAGGTTGGTTCGGCAGCTCCACAAGAAGAATTTGAGGTAAGCGCACCAGAAGTAGCTGAAGATGAAATGTCAATCTCACGAAGTTCTGTAGAAGATAAAGGGACTTCGGTTACTTTTAAAATAAAAGATGCAGTAAAAATTTATCCAGATGGGCGACCATATCAAGTAACTGTAAATGATTCTATATTGCAAACAAAACTTTCTTATGAAGCAATACCAGTTGAAAAAGCTTATATTTATTTAAAAGCATCTTCACACAATAAAACGCCGTATCCATTATTATCTGGACCAGTTGCTATTTTTAGAGGTGGTGGATATATTGGGACATCAAAAATTTCTTATACACCACCAAATAGTCCAATTAATTTATTTGCTGGCATAGATGAAAATATTTCTATTAAACGAGTCAAAAAAGATGGATTTTATAATAAAAAATCTTTACTAGGCGGAACTAAAACAGATATGTTTC
>JAOZMT010000321.1 GCA_029934175.1 Victivallales bacterium
CCTTTTTTATTGACCACGGAAAACCACGGATTTTTTTATTTTATTCTTCAAAAATTTTTTAAAACTAATAGACACTAATTAAAAAGTGAATTTTTAGGGCTTGTTCTTAATGCCGTTCAAAAGAAAAAAATTATTGAGAAAATTTAAGAAGAAAAATTAAAAGCAGAATAATTATTTTTGAATTTTGAATTAATATAAATTAACTCATCACACTAATTTTATTTTTCACCTAATCATCAACAAAGAAAGTAAAGATTACGATACATTAAAAAACTCTTCCTAGTTATTCTGCTTAACAAGAAGAACTTTTATATTAATTTTTCAAAATGATTCTGTAAATTCAGTTCTGTCAAAATAATTGTTGGACGATGTAAAGAACAACGCCAATTTTTACATTTTCTTATTAGTGTTTTGTTAGTGTTTATTAGTGGTGAATATTTTAATTAATTTTTATTTCCGTGCCTTCAGTTGTCATTTTTAATTTCTTCTTTTAGCTATTTGCAATAACTCTTCTAACAATAAATCTATCTCGTCATAAGATAATTTAATCTGATATTTATCATTTAATAGCAGGATAAAATCTTCAAGTTCATTAAAAATTTTATTTTGAACATCTTGATTCTTTTGCCAGTCACGGATTTTGTATTTTTCAATAATCTCTTCAGCTTTTATTGCGACTTCTGCAGATATATCTTCAATTTTATTTTCTGCGTCTACTTCATACTTTGCTAAACTTTCATTGACTGTTCCATAATAAGCAGGTGCATCTTTGTATTCATATAATACCTCAGGTTGACTATCTCGACCAGCATTTTGAACTTCTTTCATAAGTTCTTTTGCTTTTTCAAGATACTCTTTCTCTGATATTCTTCTTGCACGATAATCTTCAATAGCAGCTTCAATCAAAGCAGAAAGTCGCTTATAAAAAACAGGGGCATCTTCCATTTTTTCAGTGCAAGATTTAGTCGTTCTTGATGTAATAGCATCTGCCTTAGCTGCTTTACTTCCAAGTTTCTCAAGTTCTCGCTCAAAATCATCTATTTCAAATATCGAAACCTGTGGAACTATTGTTTTTACAGCCTCAGCTCCGATATATTTTTTTACCATATTCATTATTTGAACTTCATATTCTTTATAATCAATACTTTCAGAAAACCTTTGCTTAACTGTTACTCGCAAATTCAGAAATGTCTTTAAATCTTTTGTGTATCTTCTAATCTGCTTATCTTCAACTTTATCCCAAAAACTTGAATTTGATAATGCAATTTTAAGGTTCATAGCATAAACATTTAAAGCATCGTAAAACTCTTGACGAATATCCTCTTCTGCTAAATGTTGTTGCATTGCTTCAATATCTTCTTTGTTTTTGACTTCCTTAAATACCGCCCAAAGATTTGTGTGTCGTTCTGGCAACTTATCAATCTCTTCATCAACATTAGTAAAAGTTCCTTTTATATCTTCTGGATCAAATTCATCAAGCACACTGTAAGCTTCTCGTGCTGCATTTAATTCTCCAAAAATACCACGATAATCTATAATCAAGCCAAAGTCCTTCCCTTCATAAAGTCTATTTACACGAGCTATTGCCTGTAAAACATTGTGATCTTTCAAGCGTTTATCAATATACAAAACAGTATTTCGTGGAGCATCAAAACCAGTTAATAGTTTATCTATAACAATCAATATTTCAGGAGGTCCAGCTTTCTTGAAATTCCCTGTTACAGTTTCAAGATATTTCTTTTCATTGCCATATTTTTTCATTGTCCTTTCCCAAAATAAAATTACTTCTGGAGTGTCTGCATCATCAATTGTCTCATTGCCTTTTCTTGAATCAGGCATTGACATTACAATCTCGGTTGATACCATATCGTATTCATCAAATAGTTTTTTATATCTCAAAGCCGCTTTCCTACCAGAACACGCAAATTGTCCCTTAAATCCTGTCCCTTTGAAGGTTGCTGAAAAATGACAACTAATATCATAAGCTATCTCAGCCATTCGTTCTTCTGATTTACTAAACTCTTCTTCTCGTTTAAATTTCCGTTTTAAATCAGCCTTCTGCTCATCTGTCAAATCTTTAGTAATACGGTCAAACCATTTATCAATTGCGGAATTATTTCCATGAAGTTCACTCATACGCCCTTCATAAAGCAATGGGGTAACTGCTCCATCTTTTACCGCCTGTTCCATTGAATACTTATGAATGAAGCCACCAAAATGATTGGCTGTATTTTTTTCTGCTTTCAATAACGGAGTTCCTGTAAAACCAATATAACAAGCATTAGGAAATACTGTTTTCATTTTTGCATTTGACTGACCATATTGGCTTCGATGACTTTCATCAACCAATACAAAAATATTACAACTTTCATCTTTTACTTTGCGTTTTTTTGTTGCTGAATCAAACTTATCTATAATAGTTGTGATTACTCGTGCTTTATCCTCTTCTACAAGCTGAACTAAATGTTCGCCCGTTTTAGCTCTTTCAACTTCTATACCACAAGCCTTAAAAGTATTCCAAATTTGAGAGTCAAGGTCTACTCTATCTGTAACAAGTAAAATTTTCGGATTTCTAATACTTTTCTCCATGGCAATAGCTTTTGCGAGCATAACCATTGTCAATGATTTTCCACTTCCTGTAGTATGCCATATTACTCCACCATTACGAGGTTGGTCGCCTTTTGTCTTGGTTATTCGCTTTAAAGTTTCTTCTATTGCAAAATATTGCTGATATCGTGTAACCTTTTTTACATTTGCATCATAAACAATATATCTGTTCGTTAAATCTAAAATTCTTCGTGGTGACAATAATGAATATATAGCTTTATCTTGTGGAGATGGAGTTCGTTCACAATCTTCTAATAATTTTTTAACTTCAATTAATGAATCATTTCGCCTTTCACATATTTTATCTTTTTGTGTTTGGGTTAATGGCTGATTTGCTAGACGCTCTAACTGTTCTTTAAAATACTGTTCATTGTTTCCTCTTAAATCTTCTTTCCAAATGGACCAAAATTTCTTTGGCGTTCCACAAGTTGCGAATGATGCATCATTTTGACATACAGAAAGTAATAATTGTGAATAAATAAAAAGGTGTGGTATTTCTTCATTTCGCTGATTTCTTAAATGTTGACTAATTGCTTCATCTAATGGGTCTTTCATATCTGGTCTTTTGCACTCAATAACTGCAAGTGGTATTCCATTAATAAACAAAACAATATCAGGTCGACGAGTTTGATGACTTTTAACTTTAGATACTTCAAATTCATCTGTTACATGATAAACATTGTTTTCTGGTCGTTCCCAATCAATGTATTGAATTGTATAACTTTTAATTGAGCCGTCAATTGTTTGTTCTAAACTTTTTCCAAGAGTCAATAAATCATAAATCTTTTCGCTTGTCTTAACTAATCCATCAAAACGAAATGTGCTTAATGAATTAATTGCTTTTTGAACATTCGCATCTGAAAATTTATATTGTTCTCCTTTAAAGGTAATACTATTTCGCTTTTTTAATTGTTCTTTCAAAACAGGTTCTAATAATACTTTTGAATTAGACCCTGAACGCATTTTCAACGCTTCACTTGGCGGTAAATATGTATAACCCATATTCATCAACATTTGTAATGCTGATATCTGTGATGATAAATCTTCTTTAAATTCCATTTTTATATCTCCTTTTT
>JAOZMT010000322.1 GCA_029934175.1 Victivallales bacterium
ATAGCATCAAGTCCAATTTTTGGCTTGATTATATAATTTAATGGTTTTTTTTAAACCGCAACAAAAGGAGGGGAGAAATTGGGAAATGAACTATTAGGAAATATTCTTGGTAAAGTATCTAATGCTACTACTAAAGAATTGAAAAGTATTTCATCTATTTTAAATGGTGAGAAGTTAAACGAGAAGAATGATGACTTTATGAGTCTTAAAGAGACAGCTGAGTATTTAAGTTGTAGCAGGACACATCTTTGGAAGCTGTGTAACGAAGGAACTGTAAAAGAGCATCCCGTTGGAGGTCGTATATTAATTTGCAAATCTGAATTAAGAAAGAGTATTTTAAAATCTAAAAAAAGGAGTAGAAAATGAAACAACAACAAATAAATGAAGAACTAAGCGGCATTATAAATGCGATCAAGAACGACGGTGAGCTTTGTGATTTCAATATGAAAAATGTCATCGAGAGATTCAATAAAAGCAATGCATATTTGATAGACCTAATTACTCTTTTATATGGATGTAAATCTGATAATGGTGAAAAATACGCAGATGAATTACAAAGCCTTATTAATCAAGGAATAATCGAGTCAGATAACACATGTGAAATTAAGAGTATTAGTGTCAGTGACTTGGGCGAATATGAAGTAAGTAAAAATTTATTCCAAGATAATGATTCAGAAGCTATTATAAGAAAAAACATGAAAGAAAATGGTTTTGACAATGGATACCCTGTTCTTGCTACATACCGAAGAGGTGAAGTTATAGTTTTTGAAGGGCACACACGACTTCGAATAGCAAAAGAAATCGATAAAAAAATGAAGATTAATGTGTGCGTGTACAACAATATTTCTGACGATTATATTTTAGAATTAGCTGTATCTGCTCAACATGCTAAACGAACCTCTAGTGATAGTGTTTTGATTCGTTCTATCGAATTAATCTATCCTATTGTGTCCAAGCAAGCTAAAAAGCATCAAGGAACTCGCAACGACCTAATAAATAATGATCCACAAAGTGGTGGTGTTGCGGCTGTTCTAAGTTTGAAATTTAATTGTGGAAAATCTAAGATAAAAGAGGCCGTAAGAGTCATCAAAAATGAGACTTATTTAGAGCTGGTAAAGAATGGGGAACTATCTATTCATGAAGCTTCTACTAAATTAACGGCAGAGAATAAACTCAACTCTAATAAAGTCAAGATAAATGTATCTACAGATATTATAACAAGTGAAGAAAACAGCGAAGATGATGAATTAGAATATTCAGAATCTATAGAAGAGAGTGACGAAACTACTCAAATCGATCTTTTTAACCACGAAGAGCTTTCGAATAATTCATTTATCGAAGAGGAAAGCTCCGAAGAGGAAAACTCCGAAGAGGAAAACTCCGAAGAGGAAAACTCCGAAGAGGAAAATAAAAAATTTGAAGTAATCATAGCAAACTTTTTGGGAATATTGCCGAAAGGGTCTTACGGGGTGGATGATGTAGCGAATTTTCTCGTGGACTTAGAGTATAATGACTTTTCAATCTTGAAATTAAAACAAAAACTAGGGGTAGGTAAATATGATTATAACCAATAAATTAAGAGGTGCAACTGTGGATGAAATAAAACAAAGCAAGAAAAAATATGCAAGACCAACTAGAGGCTCACGCAATAAAATAAAAAGTTCTAGATATAGTTTTAGAGTTTTCAATAAAATTGATAATAACATTAAGATACAAAATCCTATGCAAGAGTATTTAAACTTACCATGGATAGGGGATATAATGAAGTTGATTACTAAAGCTGATATAGATAAAGCTTTTAAAAAATTACTACTTGGCGAAGGAGAAATTATTAACAGTAATCTCCCTGAGAAAGACAGGAAAAATTCTTTAAGCTCTAAGGCTCCAGGAGTTGATGGTGAAAAACTGATAGACTTCCACTCAAAATACAAGCGGGATCCCGAAGATTTCCTTGCTTATATAAAAGCTAATGCTCAACCTGACTACTTAAAGAGGGTCGAGATTCCTAAAACAAATGGAAAAATTAGAAAATTAGGACTTCCTACTTCTAGAGATAAAGTGATACAAGAAGTTTTAAAAGCAAAAATAGAAGGAGCTATAGATGAGAATTTTTCTAGTCATAGTTTTGGGTATAGACGAAATAAATGTACTTTCGATGCCGCTAAAGAGCTGGAAGAATATATTAATCAAGGAGCTAAATACGCAATAGTTTGTGATTTGTCAGACTTTTTTAACAAAGTCCCTCATAATCGTTTGCTTGGATTATTATCATCAATGACAAAAGATAAAGATTTTTTATTATTGATTAATAGATTTTTAAAGTGTGGAGTTAAAGATAAAAATAGTATATCTCCTACTAATGAAGGAGTTCCGCAAGGAGGTATTATATCCCCACTTTTAGCAAACTTATATCTACACCAACTAGATGTTGAGCTAGAGCGTCGAAATCTTAGATTCTGCAGGTATGCTGATGACTTTGTTATCTTAGTGAATTCAAAGACAGCTGCTAAAAGAGTCGCAGAAAATACTATAAAATTTATTGAGAAATTAGGCTTGACGGTCAATAAAAAAAAGACAAAAATAGTGAAGTCTAAAGAAATTGAATTTTTAGGTTTTAACTTTAAAAATGGGATAGGGATTCCTCCGAAAAAAAAAGAAGACTTTGAAAAAAGTATTGCATCTTTGTTGAAGATAGGCTCTGAAGAAGCTATGGTAAATAATATAGAAAAGTTTAAAAATAAAGTGACAGGCACTATTTCATATTACAAAGATATTGGTAATAGAGAAGATGTAACTACTTTAACTAATTATTTTCTAAGGGTTGTGAAAGATAGAAAGAAAAAGTATATCGGAAATTCTAATATCCTTAATAATGCAAAAAAAATTTGGGTTAAAGCCACTTTGAAATACCCTATATGGATGAAAGAAATATATGAAAAAATGAGTTAGTTTTAATATTCTGTTGCTCAGATGAACTTACAACTCATAAAGCAACAAGTTATCCTGAATAGATAGTTAGTCTATAAGGGTAACAGTTATTCTGAATAGATAGTTAGTCTATAAGGGTAACTAAACAATTCCATAGAAGTTTCTCTACGAACAGTAGCAGGTTATCCTCACAAGGTAATTAATAAAAGCTACTTCTACTAAGGAAACTCCTGTAAACTGCCTTAGCAAGCGTTTAAAAGGAATTGTAAGCCACTTAAACCTAACCTCCTTTAGGGATAAGTGAAGAGTAATAAAAAAATAAAGCTTGCTTTATAACATTACTACAGCAGTTGCTCTTATGTATTCTCATAGGATAACAACTGAGACTACTTCTTCAATGTAAGAATAGTCGCAATAGCTAAACTTATGCTTTGATTAACATAAGAATAGCTACTGGTAGCTTTTAAATAAAATAAAACTACCAACCTATCTAATCCCTAAAAAAGAGAAGATAGAAAAACAACAAGGAGTGATTCCTTCATAAACTTGTTGTTTTGAGTTATTCTCATTGATTAAATGAAATAACCACTGGCTATACCTCTGAGACTCTTAATAGGAAATGTACCTCCTATTGGTATCACAGATATAGTATAGCTACCGTTAATCTTATTGGAGACAAATAAACTAATAATTTTAACAAAAGAGTTGTTTCTGGTTCGCCTTTAGAAATGCTACTGGTTACTCTA
>JAOZMT010000323.1 GCA_029934175.1 Victivallales bacterium
CAATTTATGAAATATATTATTGCATAAGTCGCAAACAAAAATTCTCTTTTCGTGGTTTTCGTATTTTTCGTGGACAAACTTCTTCAATATCTAATTCATAAAATATATTATTGCATAAATTTTAACTACTTTATACTCATAGGAGTAAAGGCTTTCTTCTTTTTCTCCTTTTTTTTGTTATTAATATTCCAATATTTCCAATGCCCAAAAGCAAAATTATGAGGTTTATAGTTTTCTAACCATGAATGGACAAGTCTATACGATTTAGGGTAACTCTCAAAAATCCATGGGAGTTCATTTACTATGAATGAGTTCATTCTTTTATATTTCTTTGTTCGTTCAGGAGAATGTTTCATTGTCATTATTTCTTCAAATAACTTATTGAATTCTTTATTATCATAACAGACTCGATTACAAGCTTTAGAATAAGGTCCATAAAAAAGCTGTAGAAAATTTTCTGCATCTGGATAATCACCTATCCAAGACAACCTAAACAATTGAATTTGCCCTTTCCTAAGCTTTTGGAAGAATCTTGTTTTAGAATTTAAAAAAGGAGTTATTATAATTCCTATTTTTGCCATATCTTGAACCATAAATTCAGCTATTTGTCTGTGTGATGAAGATGCTCCAGATAAATCAAAAGATAATTCTAAAGGTTTATTTGTCTTTGGATCTATCCCATTTTTATACCCAGCATTTTCTAAATATAACTTTGCTTGAGATAAATCAAACTCATTGAAAGGGTTCTGAAAGGACTTCTCATAACCAGGCACTCCTGGAGGAATAGGTCCATTAGCTTTTTCTATTCTATAATTAAAATGCTTTATTCTTGTATTTATATTATATGCATAAGATATTGCTTTTCTTAAATTAATATTATTTGCAAGTAAATCATTAGAAAAAGAAAATCCAATATAATTAATTTCAAAATCAGAGGAATCTATCATTCTAATTCCTCTATTTTTTAAAGGTGCAATTAATGTATTTTCTTTTGTTACCACTACATCAAAATTATCTTTATTTAGAGAGCTAATATCAAGTTCGCCTTGTAAAAACATTAACCAACTTGAAATTGGTTGTTTTACAGAATAGCAAACAATTTTATCTAAATAAGGAAGTTTTTTGGTTCTATCTGACTTTGAATATGCATTATTAAAAAATTCTGTTCTATATTCTTTATTTTTATTCAAAATAATACTATAATTTTTGTTCCACTCTGTTAAAGTAAATGGACCAGAACCAATAGGATGTTCACTAAATGAATCTTTATAATATTCTACAGCCACTCGTGAAACAATAGAAGTATATGGCATCGCAAGAGCATAAAGAAGGCGTGGATCTGGTTTGTGCATATAAATAATAAATTCTCTTTCATTTAAAATTTCAAATCCTTTGCAAGGTATATCATATACAGATAAATCATTTTTATCTGCTTTACTTGTTATTTCTCTAAACTCATCGATCCCTTTTATTTTCCCACGAATTAGCCAATAACCAGGCGAATGTAATCGTGTATCAGCCAATCTTAAAAGCGAAAAAACAATATCTTTTGAAGTGATTTTTCGTTTTTTTTTGTTTTCAGAAAAACATTGATTTTTTTGAAAATATAAATCATCACGCAATTTAAATTTATATGATAATAAATCGTCACTAATTTCTGGAAATGTTTCGAGAGCAGATGGTTTTAATTTATAAGGTCTTTCAATAAAATCATATTGCATAAGGGTATCGTAAAAATTTGCAACCATCCTTGAACTTGCAAGATCTGATGTCATTACAGGGTCAAGAGTTCTTATTCCACCATTTGAACTAACATATAAAACTTTTTCACTTGATTTAACACTTTTTTTTATATTTTCTTTACAAGAAGATATTACAGATACTAAAAGCAAAGAAAATATTATACTTGCAGAATTTTTGCTAAAAACATTTTTTATAATCCAAGGCATATACGGAATCCTAGATAAAAATTAGTATATTCTGGAGTATTATAATCTCTATATGCGTTACGACATCCCCCTGAACTAACACTCCATCCTCCACCTCGGTCGACTCTATTTGTCCCAGTTTTAGATCCTTGTGGATCAGTGACAGTTGCAATAGGATACATATCATTCCAGTCACTACACCATTCCCATACATTCCCACTCATATCGTAAAGACCTAATTCATTTTGTTCTTTTTCTCCAACTGGATGTGGAGAACTTCCACTATTTTTGTCATACCAAGCACTTGTCATCAAAGAATCAGTCCCACTATAAGTATATCCTCTTGATTTATTTCCACCTCTTGCACTATATTCCCACTCTGCTTCTGTTGGTAAACGATACCTATATCCCTTTGGCAATCTTCCTGCTGCCTGTTCTTGTTTCGTTAATTCTTTACAAAATGAAATTGCATCAAACCAAGATACAGTTTCCACTGGATTTTTAGGGTTTTTAAAGTTACTAGGATTTCTTTTCATTATTTTAGTATATTCATCTTGTGTAACTTCATATTTACCTATAGCAAAAGCATTTGTAATTTTAACTTGATGCACAGGTTTTTCATCAGCTGCACCGTTGTCGTCCCCCATTCTAAATGTTCCAAGTGAAACAAAAACAAGTTGTAAACCTAAATTAGGGATTTCTATATTCTTTTGATTTAATATATCTTGTTTAAATTTTTCTTGATTATCTATACTGATATTTTTTCCTTGCAGAGCTTGAGAAAACTTACCTGTGGAAAATAATAATTCATTTTTTTGAAAAGATTGAGTTAAATATACTGGATATTTTTCAGATTGTGTTGAAAAAGTTCCTACGATTTGAACTGCATTTGCTTTCCCTGAAAACTTATATTTTTTCCCATTAAAAAAAATATCACCTAAATAAAAATTATTTTTATTTTCATTAATTATAACTTTTACATTTTCTCCTTCCCAAGTATCAATAAAATTTGTAGTAGCAAGTTTTATTAAATTAATTGCTTGTGTATCATAAATTAACTTATAATAATTATTATTTTTTTCCATTGAGAAAATTTTATTTTTATCTTCAGTCGTCACATAACCTGTCAATAAACTTTCATTCACTTTTGCGATAACTGGTAAGGTCTTTCCATTATTTAAAACTATAACTCCAGTAATTTGGTTGTTTTCTTGATATAAGCGTAAACCTATATTTTCTGAGACAAAAACTCCTTGATATTGGTTCGTTGCTTGAACCTCAAATGGATTTTGACAAAAAATACTCGTTGATACAATCATACAAACTACAAAAATCACAAATTTCATACCTTCTCCTTATTTATAAAGTTACTTTTAATCTTATCAAATATATATATAATTTACTATTTTTCAAATAAAAGAAATATTATTTTAGATAAAAAAGAAAGATTCATCTAAATTTGGTGTGTTGTTATTTTTTGAAAGGTCACTATTATTGTTGTGTGGATTAAAACCACAGATAAACACAAATTACCACAGATAAAGAAATAAAAATCCTACAATCAATTTTTTTTGGGCTTGTTCTTAATTTTGACCAATGAATATGATTTTTTTGACAGGATTACAGGATTTTCAGGATAAACAAGATGAATATTTGAAATTTTAATAGTCTCGATTTTTTAAGGGAAATATAATATATTAAATCGACAGCCCCTGAAAGCGGAACTCCGACACTTTAAATTCCT
>JAOZMT010000324.1 GCA_029934175.1 Victivallales bacterium
TTTTTTTGTTTTGGACGGCGTAAAGAACAACGCCAATTAATAATACTTTATGAAAATTATTCCGTAAAGTCAATGAATTTAGATTGTTTTTATTAGTGGTTAAAAAATCTTTATAAAGAGTGGGTGACATTAAGAATAACACCAAAATTTGCTATTTTTTTATGAAAAGGTTCTATTCTTTTCCGAAACTTGACTCTTTTTAAGTGCTTTTATACAGAATTACTTGAATTTTTAGTGTTTTATGCTAAATTATTATTCTATAACAATAACATAATCTTAGGTATAAAAATATGAATATTTTAGGAATTTCTGCATATTATCATGACTCTGCGGCAGCTTTAATTGTCGATGGCAAAATTATTGCAGCATCACAAGAGGAGCGATTTACAAGAATTAAACATGATTATAATTTCCCAATAGAAGCAATAAAGTTTTGCTTAGATGAAGCTGGGATATCTGAAAAGGATATTGATTATATTGCTTTTTACGATAAACCTTTATTAAAGTTTGATAGAATAATTGAAACTTATTTGGCTTTTGCCCCACAAGGTTTCACCTCATTTGCAAAAGCTATTCCTCTTTGGTTAAAACAAAAAATTAATATACGAAAAGAAATAAAGAAAAATATTGGCAAAAGCTTTCAAGGTAAAATAATCTTTCCAGAACATCACGAATCTCATGCGGCTAGTGCATTTTATCCATCTCCATTTGACGAAGCAGCAATTGTTACTATTGATGGCGTAGGCGAATGGGCTACTGTAAGTATTGCACACGGGAAAGATAATAAAATAAAAATATTAAAAGAATTGCATTTTCCACATTCTCTAGGGTTATTATATTCAGCATTTACATATTATACAGGATTTAGAGTCAATTCTGGTGAGTATAAATTAATGGGACTTGCTCCTTATGGAAAACCTACTTTCGTTGATAAAATAAAAGAACACTTGCTTGATATTAAAGAAGATGGCTCTATTTGGTTAGATATGTCATATTTCAATTATTGTCAAGGATTAACAATGACTTCTGAGAAATTCCACGATTTATTTGGCGGTCCAGCTAGATTATCTGAGTCTGATATTACTGAAAAAGAAATGGATTTAGCAAAGTCAATTCAAGTTGTAACAGAAGAAGTTATGCTGAAAATGGCAAAACACGCCTCTGAATTAACAAATTGCAAAAATATTTGTTTAGCTGGTGGAGTTGCTCTAAATTGTGTTGGAAATGGAAAAATTTTATCATCTGGCGAATATGACAAATTATGGATACAACCAGCTGCAGGAGATGCAGGTGGTGCATTAGGATGTGCTTTATTTACTTGGCATCAATTATTGAAAAATGATAGAGTCCCTGAAGAAGGAGATTCACAGCGAGGTTCGCTTTTAGGACCAAAATATTCAAACGATGAAATTAGAACATTCTTAGATTCTGTTGATGCAAAATATACATTTACAAGAACAGATGATGAACTTACAGAACAAGTTGCAGATTTAATATCAAAGGAAAATGTTATAGGTTGGTTTAAAGGTCGTGCAGAATTTGGACCACGCGCACTTGGGGCGAGAAGTATTATTGGAGATGCTAGAAGCGAAAAAATGCAAACTGTGATGAATTTAAAAATCAAGTATAGAGAGTCATTTAGACCATTTGCTCCATGTGTATTAGAAGAAGATGTTAAGGAATATTTTGATATTGATCAAGAGTCTCCATATATGTTATTGGTTGCGCCTGTTGCAGAAAGCAAACGGAAAAAACAGACAGAAGAAGAAACTTACATTATGAATAATGACCCTGATTTAATAAAACGAGTAAATGTTCCTCGTTCAGAAATTCCTGCAATAACACATATTGATTATTCTGCACGAGTTCAAACTGTTGATAAAAAACGGCATAAAGCATATTATGATGTTATTAAAAAGGTAAAAGGTAAAACAGGCTGTCCTGTTATAATAAATACTAGTTTCAATATACGAGGCGAACCAATAGTTCATTCTCCAGAAAATGCTTTTAAGTGTTTTCTTAATACTGAAATGGATGCGCTAGTGTTAGAAAATTTCATTTTATTGAAGACAGAACAAGCAGAGCGGTCAGAAGCTGAATTAGAAGAATATAAAAAATCATTTAAATTGGATTAAAAATTATGATAAACCCATTCACAGAAATTAATTGGAGTCCGAACAATTCGGATTTGAAGTCTTATGGAAAAGTAATGATTATAGGATTTACTGTTCTTGCATCAATCGCAGGAATTTTAGCTCTTTTAGAAGTGTCTGATAAATTTACTCCGACATTAGCATATATTTTGTTTGCCTTTGGTGTATTAGTTTTTATTATGACACGCATAATTCCAAAAAGTGTATTGCCGATATATTATGTTTGGTTTGCTGTATCTGCATCCATTGGAATTGTCGTTTCTAATTTATTATTAGCAATTTTCTTTTATGGAATTTTCTCTATTTTCGCTATAGGAATGAGAATTTTCACAAAAAGAGATCCGTTACAATTGAAGAAAGTTTCAAAAGATTCTTATTGGATTTCAATTGACAAAGAAAAAGAATTAAAAAGATATTTAAAACAATATTAAGGAAGTTAAAAATGAGTGATAATGAACAAAAAGAAGAACAGTTAGAAAATTTAGATAATGATGCAGGTATCGTTGCAGAATTTTGGGAATTTTTACAAACAAATAAGAAATTTTGGTTAATACCATTATTATTAATTTTATTATTAATGGGCTTACTATTAGTTCTTGGAAGTTCTAGTGCTTCTCCATTTATATATACTCTATTTTAAAAAATGAAAAATTTATTAAATAAAAACAATATTATTATTGCTTGCATTATTTTGGTAAATGCAGTTCTGTGGATAATTCCGAGTAATATAACGAAATTAATATCAAAAGGAAAGCCTATTTTAATGGGGCGTTATTCTGTTGAAAGATTAACACTTTTATTTGCGTTAATTCCTATTTCACTTCTTGCGATTTATATCTTTTCGGCTGTTAATAAAAAAAAGCGAAGAATTAGAATTTTTCAAGTTGTAACTTTAGCTATTACATTTTTTATTGGTCTTATAATGGTTGATACTGTCTTGAGGTTTAAAAGAGAAGCTAGATATGTAAAAACTGATGATGTTGTGCATCGTAAGCCAAATAAAGTTTTTAACTTAAAAATTGAGGATAAACCAGAGTTCTTAAATGCGCATCAAGAGTCAAAAATTGGGTATCCTTCTTTTGATTGTATTTTAACAACTGACAAGCATGGTTTTCGTAATAAAGAAAAAAAAGAAAAATATGATATAATTGTTATCGGAGACTCTTTTACAGAAGGAACTGATGTTACAGATGATGAAATATGGGCTCAGTTGTTAGCTAAAAAGAGTGAAAAAAGTTTATATAATTTAGGAATGTCAGGAACAGATCCGATAGATTATCTAAAAGCTCTAAAACGATTTGGAACTGATTTAAAACCTAGTGTAGTTATTTGCACAATTTATGAGGGCAATGACTTTGCATCAATAGGTAGTCCAGAAGACAGAATGAAATTAGGGATAAAAGAAAAAAATAAACCTTTAAGTGAAGTTATTAGAAAATTCTTCAAATATTCTCCAATTCGAAAAGGTATTAAACCATATATGATTAAAGCATTTGCACAAGTCGCAAA
>JAOZMT010000022.1 GCA_029934175.1 Victivallales bacterium
TGTTCTTCAACTTTTCCTATAATTACTGTTTTATCCATTTTTTATTCCTTATTTTGTATATATTCAGTAATCCCCATTTTACCACAAAGTAGACGAAGTTTTTCGCAAAGAACACAAAGGTTTTCTTTGTGAAACTTAGTGTTTTAACTTTGTTTCCTTTGTGGTTAAATATAATTTAATGTGGTTCACTGAATATATACCTTATTTTTAAATCAATTTGATATAAAGATTTTTTTAAACAGAAAAATTATTCTGCTTAAATTTCACAATATTAATTTTATAAGTTTTTCACATTCTACTTGCATAAGATCCATACGCTGTCCCGTAAACCATATCTTCCACTAAACCTTCAACAACACGATCTATTATTTTATCTTCTTTCAATTTATCTAAATTGTCTTCAAATTCTGCTAACCTTTCAGAATCGTTCTCCAATTCTGCCATTCCTTTTCTCATATTTTCTTCATTTTGAAACTTGCCAGTATCTTCATATCCTAATTGTGCTAAAGCTAACTCTCCTCCATCAAACCAAATTAATGAACAGGTATGACAAGAGTCAATATCAAGAGATATTGAAGCTAAATTCATTGTCATTTTATCCATTGTTATTCTGCATTTTGGGCATCTTATATCATCTTCAATGCTTCCTTTAAAATCTTCTTTTGCTTCATTTAATAATTCTTCTTTTGGAATATCATCAATTCTCTGTATGCTGTTTAGTTGGAATTGTGGGACTAAATATCCGTGACATTTTTCACATTTCATAACTCGTTGATTTTCATACTCACATGGGACTAATGGAATTTCACAAATAGGGCATTTTTTCATATTATTTTCCTATCATTTGGTTTCTTTTATTTTTATTGTCAATATTTTTCGGCTATCTGCTTTTAATATTGAAAATTCTATATTGTAAAACGAAAATGTTTCGCCAGTCTCTGGGATGCGTCCTAATTCTCCACAAATAAATCCGCCAACAGTATCAACATCTTCTTTTTCTGGGATTTTGGATTCTAATAAATCATTCAAATCTCCTATTATAGTTCTAGCATCGACTAAAAAAGAACCGTCAGATGCTTGAATAGGCTCTGAATCAACATCTTCCTCCGTATCATACTCATCTTTTATTTCTCCTACAATTTCCTCAATAATATCTTCAAGCGATATAATTCCAGCCGTTCCTCCATATTCATCAATCACAACTGCAATATGATTTCCGGTTCCTTTGATTTCCTCTAATAAATCATCTATAAGTTTAGTTTCAGGGATATAAATTGCTTTGTGTGCTAATTCTGTTAGCGTTGAATTTTCAATTTTTTTATAATTAAGAAAATCTTTTGCAAGGATGACTCCTTTAATATCATCTACACTTTTAGAATAAATTGGAATTCTACTTCTTCCTGTCTGAATAAATAAATCAATCGCATCATTTATAGATGATTGAAGATCAAGAGCATCAACATCGACTCTTGGAGTCATTATTTCTCTAACAGGTGTATTATCCAAATCAAAAATTCCTCGAATCATTCTTTTTTCATCTTCCTCAAGTTCTGAAGTATTAATTTTTTCTTCATCTGAATGTTCAATTAGTGACATTATTTCATCTTCAGCTGTAGGTTTATCTTGTTGTTCATCATGTTGTTCTAAATAATAAACTTTATTTCTAAAGAGTTTTTCTATTAAAATAATAGGAAATAGTAAAAATGAAAGCATTTTAATTATAGGAGATGAAATTTTTAAAATAAGAATATCAAATTTGACTAATAATAATTGTGCTAAAAACTTAGGAATAATTAAACACGCTATAACAGTAAATAGCAAACTGAGTATAATATTAAAATTATTATTATTAAATTCTTGCTTATAAAATAAATATAATTGTATAATAAAAATACTAAAAATTAGATTTTTAATAATTTTTAATACAATATGATATTTATCTATATCGTTCATCAAATTTTTAATACGAAGAGCTTCCTTTTCATCTTCTATTCTACGAATTCTTCCCCATGTCAGCTTATTAAAAGCATCACGGATAATTATCATCACAAAGTATGCTAACAGAAATACTCCTGCTATATTATAATTAAATTCCATTTTTTTCTAAGAAGAAAATATCTTGAAATGAAAACTCTTTTTGCAATTCAGACATTACTTCTTTTTCCCTCCTTCTCATTATTTTTCTTGATTCTAGATCAAGGTCATCTTCACCAACTGCATGTAACATTCCATGCACTATATATAAAATAAGTTCATATTCATACGAACTGTCCTCTCGTTCTGTTCCTTCATTTAATGCAAAATCAACACAAATTATAATCTCAACTTCAACATCATTTTCATCAAATACTTCATCTTTTTCTTCATTATAATTAAAAGAAATTACATCAGTTATTCCCTCATGATTTAAAAAATCTTGATTAATTTGAGTAATAACTCTCGGTCCTACAAATGATACAGAAATACTTCCATTACAATCTAAGCCTACGAATTTACTTGCTTTTTTCAGTAGAGCTTTCAATAATTTTTTCTTTGGAGTCGGCATTTTTCTTCGCCGCCACGAATAAATCATTTTCATCTTCTTTCTCCTCTTCTTTAGGATATGCTATACGCGTATGATGAACATTCGTTAAAGTTTTAACAAAACTATTTTTAACTTTGACCACATCAGCAAGCGTTAGTTCAGAATTACTTAATTGTCCTTCTGAAAATCTTTTTCGTATTAATTCCCATACTAGATTCTCAATTTTAGTATGAGTAGGTTTCTCAATTGATCTAGCTGCAGCTTCACAAATATCAGCCAAGCTTAAAATTGCCATTTCTTTGGATTGTGGTAAAGGTCCTGTATAACGAAAATCCTGCTCTCCTACTGCTGAGTTCGATGATTCCTTTACTGCTTGATGATAAAAGAATGATACTAAATCTTTCCCATGATGTTGTTCAATCGCATCTCTGATAATCTTATTCAATTTGTATTTAATAGCCATATCAATACCCTCTTTTACATGATTTGATATAATCATACTACTCATTCTAGGGTGAAGAGCATTATGCTTAGCCTGTGAGTATAAATTATTTTCTGTGAAATATTCAGGTTTTGATAATTTCCCAATATCGTGAAATAATGCTGCAACCCGAACTTGAATAGGATTTGCACCAATCGCAACCGCAGCTGGTTCTACTAAATTTGAAACCATAAGACTATGATGATATGTTCCAGGAGCTTCTATTTGCAATCGTTTCAATAATGGATGATTATAATCACAAAGAGCCAAAAGGGACATATTGGTGCTAGCTTGAAATAAGTATTCAAAAAGAAATAATAAAACTAAAGCAAGAATAGCAGTCATAACGCTACTAAAAATTGTTAAATATAAAATATTTAATAAAAATTGTGGTTCTAAATTATGATTAAAAGCATAATTTATAACGACTGATGTGATTAATGTTGTAGCCAAAGCTCTCATAAAAAAGGCTTTGTAGTTTGTTGAATAACGCACAAAAAAACCTGCGATACAGGATACAAATAAACCTAACAACAAAACATCAAATGATTTATCTAATAAAATTGCTACAACAATGGAAATATATAAACCTGCATAAATCGCAACTCTGAGTCCAATTAAGACAGATAATAAAATTGCACATAACGCAATAGGAATGACTTGATTGGCTAAAATAGGGGATAATTCAAAATCTATCCCTATTTTATTGAATAAAATTAGAACTCCATAATTGATAAACAGAGAACATATAGTAATAGATCCTATCATCCACATGCTTTTATTATTTTTTAGAACTTCTGGATGAATATGCTGTATGTATATCCCTGTCAAAATAAGTAAAAACAAACATATAATTCCATTTTCTTTTAAGTTTTTGAGTTTATTAATATTTGCGATTTGTGCAGATAATTGTTTATTGTGATTTTTTAATTTCTCAATATCTTCTTTGGTTACAATGGCACTTTTTTTGACAAGAATCTCTTGCTTTTTTATATTAACTAAACATTTTTTAATATTTTTATTGCTTTCTGCAACTACTTTATCAAATTGAATTTGATCTTTTATCATATTAGGTTGAAGAATATTTAATAACACTTCTTGTAGAGCGGGTTTTATATTTTTCATTTTATCTGAAACATATTTAGATTTAATCTCTTCCGTAATTACATTTGTTAAAGATTTTTTCGTGTTAATAGTCTTTAATTGCTTTGGTTTTATATTTTTTCTGTTTTTAATATCAGTAATAACAATTTCCTTTTCCTTAAATTTAGGAGTTTGTTTTGTTGCATCAGATATAATTCCATTATAAATACCTTGCTTTAGTGCTTTGAAAAAAGCATCTTTTTTCTCTTTATTTTTTGAAAAGACATATATTGTATCTAAAAATTGAGGATTTAGATTTGATACAATGTGAGAAATCTCGGAACTGTCAGTTAAATATGAATCTTGTTTTTTTCTCTTGTCAACTTCTATAAATAATTTATTAAATTTATCTATTGTTTGCAAAGAAATTTCTTTATCAACCTTGTAAAATAAAGGAATGTTCTTTAAAGCAAATTCTTTATTTTTATTTGTTTGAACTTTATCTTCGTATTCAAAGTCTATCTCTGAATAAATGGTTTTTGGAACTATCTGTTTCTCTACAAGAGTTTGCAAGTCTTTATTACCAACAGGATTCATTAAAATAAATAAAGTTGAAGCAAATAATAATAATAAAATTAGCCCCCAAAGTGATTTTGATTTATTTGCGACGACTCCAAATGTTTCATCTTGCTTTTTCCTCTTTCTTGTCCCTGTAAATCCTTTCTTTTCCATTAAGCGTTTCTTCTTAAATGAAGCAAATTTATTTTTCAGTGCGTTAAACATTCGTTTCTCCTAGATTTGTGACTTGTGCAATTGTTAATAGAATAATATTTTTATGAGGTAAAATTAATAAAAAATTTTGTTAAATTTTTATTTTTCAACATCTGCCTTAGCTTCTTCTCCACTATATAAATCTAATGCTTCTTTTGAATTATAACGAGCCCAAAAAAACAATAATCCTATAACGCAAAAACTACCAAGATAAAAATAAAACCCCCAATATATAATGTTATAATTTATAATGCACTTAGATCCTATATTTTCTTTCAATAAATTAACAATTTTACATATTTCATAAGTAAAATATAACGCAGGTATAATAAGACTATTATGCCAACATGTATTAATTATTTTCATAAATCTAAAAGCATTTTTTGATTTTGACTTGATTTTTTTATTTTTACAATTAGCTTGAATTATCTCATCATTGCTTTCAATAAAAACATAAAGATCTTTGAGTATATTTAGAAATACATTTTGAATAGTTGAAATAACAACATATAAACAACCAAATAATGTTAATATTAATCCTGCCTGATTTAAAAGTTCTTGATTCATTGAGTTACAACTTTCCAATATGAATCAAAAAGGTTTCTTTTAATTGAGGCTAAAGGTTCATTATTAGGATATATCTTGGCATTTATGAGATTAGCTTTACTTTTTAGATTAATAGGTTCATGCTCAATCTCTTCTCTTACCATACTATCTGCCACAATCATGTGACCTATAGAAATATTATTTTTTTTTCTTCCTTTTGCTATCTTTAAAACATTATATTCAGATTGAAGTTTTTTTAACTCTTTTGGAATCATTCCATCTAAAACAATGATTTTAGCAATTCCACTGTTTGATGTTATTCGTTCTAATGCACTTTTTAAAGAATCTTTGAGAACATCAAAAAATGAAACATCACTTGCTCCACCTGTTAAAATTCTTAGATTGTTATTTGTTATAGAAAACATACCTTCTGTGAGCATTAAAGCATCAAGATATGAATCATTATTTATTAGAGTGTTGTAACTTGAATTTTGTCGTAAAAGTTTAAATGTTGTTACAATTCCTTTATTTACAAAATGTTCATGTCCCAATTTTATAAAAATATCTTGGATTTCTCCTATCGTTGTTTGATTTATATTTTCTCTATTCATAATAATCCTATTTTTTATTAATTATAATTTCTGCACAGTTCGCAAATTAATTTTTTATTCTCTAATGTAATGGAATAATTATTTCTAATCCAGGTTTTAATGAATTAGGAGTTGTTAAAATAGATTCGTTTTCATTATAAATCCGCGTCCATTGATTTCCATCTTTATAATAGAATTGGGCGATACTCCACAATGTGTCATTTTTTCTAACGATATATGTTTCTCTGCTGGCCCCTGGCATAATACTAATTGTATTATTGATAGGTATAGCAGAGCGAATAGGCATATCGATTTGTGGTTCCGAATAATCCAATTCCGTCAATAATGGAGGAGGGGTTGCTGGAGGTATCCAATTAGGATAACACTCTTCCAAATAATTCATCCAACGAATTTCTGTTTCTCCATAAGGTATTCTTGCTAACTCAGAAGAAGCACACCCCGAAAAAAGAATAACCAACCCACAAACTAAAAAGAACCTTTTCATTATACCACCTATTACTTAAATTTTTTTAATAAAAGAACTCCATTATGCCCACCAAATCCAAGGTTGATATTGACAGCATACTCTATGTCTTTTTCTATTGCTTTATTTGGAGTATAATTTAAATCACACTCAGGATCTGGAGTTTCATAATTTATAGTAGGAGGAATTATTCCTGTGCGAAGTGCTTGAATACATGCTATTGTTTCAAGTCCTCCTGCAGCTCCTAATCCATGACCAGTTGCCCCTTTTGTACTGCTAATTGCAACATCATTTGCATAAGCTCCTAATGCTCCTTTTATTGCCATTGTCTCATATTTGTCATTTAATGGTGTGCTAGTTCCATGTGCATTAATATATCCAATTTGTTCTGGGTTTATTTTTGCTCTACGCATCGCTTCTCTTATTGCACGAGATGCTCCTTCGCCACTTGGCGATGGCGATGTTATATGATATGCGTCTGCAGTAGCTCCATATCCAACAATCTCAGCTAATATTTCCGCACCTCGTTTTTTAGCATGTTCTAACTCTTCAAGAACTAAAACTCCTGAACCTTCAGCCATAACAAATCCATCACGATTTTTATCAAAAGGACGACTTGCGTGTTGAGGGTCATCGTTTAAAGTGCTCATAGCTTTCATTGCTGCAAAACCACCAATACCAACATTTGTTATCGACGATTCTGTTCCACCTGCTAACATTAAATCTGCATCATCTCGTTTAATCATCCAAAATGCTTCTCCAATAGAATGGCAAGCTGTTCCACAAGCTGTAACAATTGCCATATTAGGACCTTTCGCTCCATATCTCATTGCTAAAGTTCCTGCAGCCATATCAATTATAAGTTTAGGAATCAATAAAGGTGACGCTTTCAAAGGTCCTCTTTTATCGATAAGTATAGCCTGTTTTTCAGTCGTTTCTAAACCACCTATTCCACTACTAACAGTAACTCCAACTCTTTCTCCATTTATATCAGAATCTGTGAAATTTTTTGGCAAATTAGCTTCTGCTAATGCTTCATCTCCTGCAGCAACTGCATATTGACAAAATTTATCAGATCTTTTAGCCTCTTTTCTAGGCATATATTTTTCAATATCGAAATTTTTAACTTCTCCTGCAATTTTTGTTTTATGGTTTGTTACATCTAAGCATGTAATAGGACCAATTCCACATTCTCCATTAATCAAGGCATTCCAAAAAGTATTTTTATCGTTTCCAATGCATGACAATACTCCTGTCCCTGTAACTACAACTCTACGGTCAAACATTTTTTCACCTCTTATATTGTAAATTCTTTTTATTTATATTTAACAAAAAAGGTCACTCCAATTTATATTGAAATGACCTTGTAAATATTTTCAACTAAAATATATTTTAAAAATATATTTTACTTGAAGCATAACTCCAAGGTTCTTAACCTTGTTGTTTTTCTATATATTCAATAGCATCGCCAACACTTACTAATTTTTCAGCATCTTCATCTGGAATTTCAATATTAAATGATTCTTCTAGTTCCATAATTAATTCTACTTGGTCAAGTGAATCAGCTCCTAAATCATCAATAAATTTAGCTTCTTTAACTACTTGGGCTTCTGATACACCTAATTGGTCAACGATAACTCCTACTACTTTGCTTGCAAATTCTGACATTTTAATTGTCTCCTATTTTTAATTTTTAAATATTAATTTTTCTAAATATTAAATCTTTTATTAGATTTTCATTGAAACTTTTCTTTCAATCCTTATAATTTGCCTCTTTTTTCTGAAAATTCAAATGAATTTAAGAAAAAAATCAATAAATTTACATTTCCTATTGTCCAAATTCAGATTTTAATAAAAATTTATACATTATTTTATTGATTTATTAAAATAATGAAGTATATTCAATTATTCTAAAAAAATTTGATGAAAACAATTAAAGGAGGGTATATGGTTCAGTGGTTAAAAAATATTCTTGAGCTTCAAGAAGTTGATTTGAAAATTCGTAATCTAAATATTCGCTTGAATATGATTCCTAGAGAAGTTAAAATTTTAAATGATGAATTACAAGTCCTTGAAAAGAAGCTTCATACTGAGAAAGAGATCTTACAAAAAACGGAGCTTGATATAAAAAACATAGAATCTGAAGTAGAGTTGAGAAATCAAAAAATTTCAAAACTGCAACAACAATCTTTGCAAGTTAAAAAGAATGAAGAATATACTGCCTTACAGCATGAAATGACTCATCTAAATGACGAAATAGGTGATTTTGAAACAAGGGAAATTGAGGCTTTAGATATTCTAGAAAATGCACAAGTCGCATTTAAACAATTTGGTAAAGATTTGAAAATTAGTCAAAAAACGATTAAAGCCGATTTGGATGAACTCCACGAACTTGAAGATTCTATTAATGCACAAATCGCAGAAAAAACCGAAACAAGAAATGCACTTGCTAGTAAAGTTGATGAAGATTATTTATCCCGATATGATAGAATTTTAAGAAAAAATGATGGCAATCCTGTTTCAAAAATTCATGATAAAATTTGTGGTCATTGTAGTTTATCTCTAATGCCACAAACTGTAACTACTGCAAAAAAAGAACAATTTGTATTATGTGAGCATTGCAATTACATTATTTACATATAAAAAAGGAAATTAAAAATGGTATTTTTAACAGAAAAAGAAATGATTGATAGAATTAATATCCTAAAAAAAGAAAAGAATGCAGTTATTTTAACGCATAATTATCAACTTGGAGAAGTTCAAGATATAGCAGATTTTGTAGGAGATTCTTTAGAATTAAGTATTAAAGCTGCAGATACAGATGCTGAAGTTATTGTGTTTTGTGGTGTAACTTTTATGGCAGAGACAGCATATATTTTATCGCCTGATAAAACAGTGCTATTGCCTCGCCTTGAATCTGGCTGTCCTATGGCTGATATGGCTGATGTGACAGAAGTTAGAGCGTTAAAAGCAAAGCATCCTGATGCAATTACTATTTGTTATGTTAATAGCACGGCAGATGTTAAAACAGAATGCGATTTGTGCGTAACTTCAGCAAATGCTGTTCAAATAGTTAATACAATTCCAAAGGATCGTGAAATAATATTTGTTCCAGATAAAAATCTTGGAGCTTTTGTTGAACAACAAACTGGCAGGAAAATGATTTTATGGCCTGGCTTTTGTCCAACCCACATGAGAATTACTCCTAAGGATTTGAAAAAGAGAAAAATGGAAAATCCTAACGCTGCTGTGATAGTGCATCCAGAAGCTAGGCTAGATGTTTTAGCTCTTGCTGATGAGGCTTTAAGCACTGGTGGAATGTGTAGATTTGCTAAAGAAACCGATAAAAAAACTATCATTGTTGCAACTGAAATGGGGATGATTTATAGATTACAAAAAGAGAATCCTGATAAACATTTTATCCCAGTATCTGAACAAGCTATTTGTCCTAATATGAAAATGACTCGTATTGATGATGTCCTTAATTCATTAGAAAATATGCAAAATAAAATTACAGTTCCTGATGCCGTTCGTATCAAAGCAAAGTCTGCTATAACTAAAATGATTGATTTATCAAAAAAACTTATGAAATGAGCAAAAGTCTTGAAAGTAGAATAACTGACGCATCTAGCAAGGATACTTTTAGAAAAGCTAAAAAAATTGCACAAGACGCAGATTTTTTATGTTCTCTGCACACTTCGCAAAATAAACAACTTTTTGTATTTAAAGATACTAAAGTTAATATTCATAAATGCGAAGTTGACACAAGAATATCTAAAGATTTTAATTATACTTGCACATGTCGCAATGAATTCGATTCGTTGTGCATTCATGCTGCAACAAGTATCCTATACCTTGCGAAGTATGCAAAAAATGGAAACAAAGATAATATTCTTGAAACAAAATCCACATTTTCTGGTTTAAAAGATGTTATTCCAAAAGATATGGCTGGAGACCTGCTTCAAGTTCGTGAAGGGAAAGTTCATATATCAGCAGAAACAGCATTTCCACATGTCCCAAGTAAATGGGAACGAGTTACACTTGCTGTTACCTTGTCGCTTGGCAAAAAAACTTTTAAAGGTAATATCGCAAACCTTAGACAATTGCATTTTAAAAAGAAAATAGCCGCTAGTTTGAGTCTTGATGATTTTGCTCAGCACGAACGACAAATTATTCGATATCTTGCTATAAATTCAGAACAAGATGGAACTAAAATCAGCCTTGATGCAGAAAAAACTGCTGAATTTTTTCATTGCTTAATAACTTTCCCTTATTTTTATCGTAACGAAAAAAGAGTTATTGTTCATAGAGAAACAGCTGAACCAATTCTTGTTTGTGAAAAAGTCGATAAAGAATTTATTTTAAAATCATCGGTTTGTATCAATAATAGATTTTTAGCTCTTAATGAATCTGTCAAAGTTATTACAGGTCGTTCTGGTTGCTGGATTGGTTTGCATGGAGAATATTGGTGGGTGCCAGGAACGGTTGATGTTGCGTGGCTAAGAAGTTTTGTTAAAACTCCTGAAAGAAGATGTTCTTTAGAGTCGGCTTTAGAATTATTTAAAAATAAAAATAGATTACCAATTCCACTTATAGAAGCTCCCCTTCCTCAAAATAAATTAAAAAGACCTAAAGTTTTATATTCAGCAAAATGGACTAAAGATAACGCTCTGCATATAAATTTAAATTTTGATTATAATGGCATCGTTTTAGACGCTGATGAAGGGCATTTGGCGGCAGATAACCATTCATTTTGGGAACGAAATACTAAAAAAGAAAAGCTAGTTGTTGATGAATTATTATCTTTTGGGTTTGCTAGAAAAAATGAAAATTTCTCAACTTTTATTTTAACTGATATTGAAGCTATTGGGTTCTTTTTAGATAATACTATAAAATTATGGATATCAGAGTCAAGAAATTTTTATATGTCAACAAATCTTTCAAATTTATGTTGCGGAGGACATGGTGTTCCTCTATTACAGATGGAAACAAATGATTTTAAAATTAAAAACTCTGAATATTTATTTAAATATAAGTTATTTTATCAAGATAATGAAATTTTATGGGATAATTTGGTTAAATTTTTAAAACAAAACAGACGCTTTCTAAAAATAAATAAATTAATAATAAAAGTTTCAAATGAGCTTGCGAACCTTGCTTTAATGACAACTGATTTAATTAAAGCTAAAAAAGAAGTTTTATATGTCCCTAAATTTGCTGCTCCGTATTGGCTAAATCAAGCAAAAAATATTCCAAATGCAATCCCTATAGATTTAAAATTAATTGATAAAAAAGCTACTGTCCAAGAACCTAAAAAAGGTGCAAAATCTAATAAATTAACATTTAAAGGAAGTTTACGAGATTATCAAAAAGAATCTATATCGTGGATGCAGGAACGAGGAGAATTGGGATATAATTTAATTTTAGCAGATGAAATGGGCTTAGGAAAAACAGTTCAAACACTTGCACTGTTCGCAAATGTTCAAGTAAATAAAAATCCACATCTAATATTATGCCCAACAAGTTTATCGGAAAACTGGAAGCGAGAAGCTATTAAATTTTTGCCTAAAATAAAAGTTTTAATTGTCATTGGAAGTAATAGAAAAACTCTTTGGGAAAAATGTGCTGACTATGATTTGATTATTGCATCTTATGCAATAGCTAAACGAGACTTAAATATTTTCATAAAACAAAAATTTAATTATTTGGTTTTAGATGAAGCACAACATATTAAAAATCCAACAACTGCTAATTCAACAAGTTGTAAACAAATAAATTCTGAACGAAAACTTGTTTTAACAGGAACTCCATTAGAAAACTCATCGGAAGATTTATGGTCTATTTTTGATTTTTTACATCCAGGGCTTCTTGGTAATTTTAATTCTTTCAAAAAAACTTATGCTAATATTCATAATAATATAGATTTGCAATCTGACCTTATTGCAAGAATAAAACCATTTATTTTAAGAAGAACGAAAGATAAAGTTTCTTCTGAATTGCCAAAGAAAAACGAACAAATTTTATTTTGCGATATGTGCGAAAAGCAGCAAGCTTTTTACAATGAAATTCTAAATGACACAAAAGCCCAATTATTTGATTTATTGAAAAATAATACAAAATCTGCAAGTATTGAAATTCTAACAAAATTAATGCGACTTAGGCAAATTTGTTGTCATCCAGCTGTCCTAAAAAAATCTTTAGGAACTGATGTTGAAGAATCAGCAAAAATGGAATTGTTAAAAGAAGTCGTTTTAGAGAATCTCGATAGTGGTCATAAAATTTTAGTTTTCAGTCAATTTACAAGTGTATTAGCAATTATAAAACAGTGGATGAATGAAGCTGAAATTAATTATGAATATCTTGATGGTGCAACAAAAAACAGGCAAGATGTTGTTGATAAATTCAATAATAATCCTGCAACAAAAGTTTTCTTATTAAGTTTAAAAGCAGGAGGAACAGGATTAAATTTAACATCAGCAGACACAGTCATCTTATACGACCCATGGTGGAATCCTGCGGTTGAAAACCAAGCAGCAGATAGAGTTCATAGAATTGGGCAAAAAAGAAATGTCAATATTATGAAGTTAGTTGTAAATAATACAATAGAAGAAAAAATATTAAAATTACAAGACAAAAAGCAAGATATTTTTGATAACTTAATTGAAAATCCATCAAAATTAAGCAAAAAAATATCACTAGATGACATCTCATTTTTACTAGATACACAGTAAATTTGCGAACAACCTGCTAACATATATATTCAGTGAACCACATTAAATTATAGTTAACCACAGAGGAAACAAAGTTAAACACTAAGTTTCACAAAGAAAACCTTTGTGTTCTTTGCGAAAAACTTCGTCTACTTTGTGGTAAAATGGGATTTACTGAATATAT
>JAOZMT010000325.1 GCA_029934175.1 Victivallales bacterium
ATTATGATTTGCGTAATTCGCATGTATTACCTGCATTAATAAGAAAAATGCATGAAGCTAAATTAAATAATACAGATAAAGTAGAAATTTGGGGAACGGGAACTCCTAAAAGAGAATTTTTATATAGTGATGATTTAGCTGATGCATGTGTTTATTTAATGGAGAATTTTAATGCAAATGAAATAGGAGAATTTGTTAACATTGGAGTTGGAAAAGATATAACTATTGCGGAACTTGCAAATTTAGCAAAAGAAATAGTTGGATTCAAAGGAGAATTAGTTTTCGATAAGGCAAAACCTGATGGAACTCCTAGAAAACTAGTTGATGTAACAAAATTAAACAAGTTAGGTTGGACTGCTAAAACATCATTGAAAGAAGGAATTAAATTAGCTTATCAAGATTATCTTAGCAGTTAATAATAACACGAATTTCACGAAAAAAAGAACTTTAAACCGATGAAAACTTTTTAGTTTGCGTATATCGCAAATAAAAAGTTTTCATCATCTTTCTTAAAAAAATGATTTTGAGAAAAGAGTATTTAAAAAAAATTAAAAAGGGAATAAAATGAAAAAAGCATTTATTACAGGAGTAACAGGTCAAGATGGATCATATCTTGCTGAATTTTTATTAGAGAAAGGATATGAAGTACATGGAATGATTAGACGAGCGAGTACTTTTAATACTCACAGAGTTGATCATTTATATAAAGATCAACATGAAAAAGATGTTAAGTTTTTTCTGCATTATGGAGATTTAACAGACTCAAGTAATTTAAATAGATTATTAGAGAAGATTCAACCTGATGAAATTTATAATCTTGCAGCTCAATCTCATGTTCAAGTATCTTTTGAAGTCCCAGAATATACAGCAGAAACCGATGGGATTGGTACACTTCGTATACTAGATGCAATAAAAGAAACAGGAATTAAAACTCGTTTTTATCAAGCATCTACATCAGAGTTATTTGGAGAAGTTCAAGAAGTTCCGCAAACTGAAACAACACCATTTTATCCTCGATCTCCTTATGCAGTTGCGAAGATGTATGCTTACTGGATTGTTAAAAATTATCGTGAAGCTTATGGACTTCATGCAAGTAATGGAATTTTATTTAATCATGAATCTCCAAGAAGAGGTGAAACATTTGTAACTCGTAAAATAACAATGGCAGCAGCTCGCATAAAAGAAAATCAACAAGAATGTTTATATATGGGTAATATTGATGCTTTAAGAGATTGGGGATATGCACCAGACTATGTTGAAATGATGTGGATAATGCTTCAACAAGATGAACCTGATGATTTCGTTGTTGCAACAAATGAGATGCATACTGTTAGGGAATTTATTGAAAAGTCCTTTGAGCATTTAGATATAAAAATTCGCTGGGAAGGCGAGGCTGTAAATGAAGTTGGAATTAACGATGAAACAGGAGCAATAGTTGTTAGAATTGACCCTGCATATTATAGACTAACAGAAGTTGAACAATTATTAGGAAATCCTGCAAAAGCTAAGGAACAATTAGGTTGGGAGCCTAAAGTGAAATTTGAAGAACTTGTGAAAATAATGGTTAAAGCAGATTGGAAATCTGTAAAAAATAGATGAATTTATAAAATATTGGGGTAATTTAATTTGTTTTATGAATACCCTTTACTAAATTTAAAAATTATAAAAAAAGGAGTGAAAGGAGTGAAAACTTTTGTATTTGTAAACCAAGTAACTGGTGCTCTATTTATAGATATTCTTAATGATTTTGTAAAAAAAGAAGATTGTAAAGTTATATTATTAACTGGTAAAGTAGAAGAAACATATATAAAATTAGCCCCTTCAGTTAAAGTTTATTTTCTTATTAAATATAATCGAACAAAAGCTTTAAATCGTATTTATACTTGGAGTCTTTTTACATTGCAGACTAGTATAAAGCTTTTATTTTTAAATAAAAAAAATGAGCTGTTTTTAGTAAGTAATCCACCTTTTATTCCTATGTTAGGTATAATCTTAAAAAAGATTTTTAAGCAAAGATACCATCTTTTAATTTATGATATTTACCCTGATGCATTAGTTAATTTTGGTTACATTAAAAAAAAAACTTTTATTCATAATATTTGGTCTAAAATAAATAAAACACAATTTTCTGAAGCGAAAACAGTTTTCACTATAAGTGAAAATATGTCTGAAACAATACAAAATTATACTCCCTCAGTAATTCCAATTGTAGTAAATAACTGGGTTGATACATCATTTATTAAACCTATAAAAAAATCAAAAAACTGGTTTATTGATAAATATAACTTAAAAAATAAATTTGTAATTATGTATTCTGGGAATTTAGGTAAAACTCATGATTTGGAATCCTTAATTGAGGCTGCAAATCTATTAAAAAAAGAAAATTCTATACAGTTTCTTATTATTGGTGATGGTGTTAAAAAGATTTTACTTACAAAAATGATTGAAAATTATCAATTAAACAATGTATTAATGTTACCTTTTCAGGATTCTGATGTAATCCCATTTTCTATGACAGCTGCAGATATTGGAGTTGTAAGTTTAGGGGACGGTGCAGAGTCTCTTTCGGTACCAAGTAAAACATATTATATGTTAGGAGCAGGAAATTGTATTTTAGCTATTGCTCAACAATATTCTGAACTTGGTAATTTAATAAATCGTTATGATTGTGGCTCTATTTTCAATCCGGGAAATGTACATGCAATTGCTGATTATATTTTGAAAATGAAAAATGATAATCCTGCATTAAATATAAAATCTAAAAATGCTAGAAATGCATCAAAAAAATTTACAACAAAGAACGCTTTAAAATTTTATGAGAGTGTAAAATGAAAAATATTTTTGATAAAATATTAGCTTTAATTTTAATTGTTATATTTTTTCCTATTATAATTATTACAGCTATTTTGATTTTTTTTAAAATAGGTACTCCTATTTTATTTAAACAACAACGACCTGGATTGCATGAACGGGTTTTTGGGATATATAAATTTAGAACTATGACAAATGAAAAAGATTCTAATAATAATTTATTGCCTGATGAAGAAAGATTAACTAAATTTGGAAAATTTATTAGAAAAACTAGCTTAGATGAATTACCACAACTATTTAATGTTTTAAAAGGAGATATGAGTTTTGTTGGTCCACGACCATTGCTAATCGAATACTTAGATTTATACAATGATGAACAAAGTAAAAGACATAATGTTAAACCCGGAATTACGGGATGGGCTCAAGTAAATGGAAGAAACGCCATTTCATGGGAACAAAAATTTAAATATGATGTATGGTATGTAGAAAATCAATCATTTATGCTTGATATAAAAATATTATGGATGACTTTTTTGAAAGTGATAAAAAGAAGCGATATATCATCTGATAGTAGTGTAACAATGGAGAAATTTAAAGGAAACGGAAGATAATGTTTAATTATGAATTATGAATGTTTAATGAAAGAGATTATCCACGAATAACACGAATTTCACAAAAAGAGAACTAATTAAAAATTTTTAGTTTGCGTATGTCGCAAATCAAAATTTTTAATCATCTTTCTTAAAAAAATGATTCTGTTGTAAATGATTTTGTCAAATATATTCTTTCTTAAAAAATTGGTGTAATT
>JAOZMT010000023.1 GCA_029934175.1 Victivallales bacterium
CTATAGCCATTTTAATATCCTTTTTTAGTAGTTAGCAGTTACCAGTTATCAGTTATCAGTTATCAGTTACCAGTTACCAGTTATCAGTTACCAGTTATCAGTTACCAGTTATCAGTTAAATAAAGACAATTGCACATATCGCAGTTTATTATTTAAGAGTTAGTCTTTTTAATGCAACTTCACGATATGTGTCATTTTCTTTTGGGAATTCTTTACGAATATCTTTTCCATTTTCCCCTAAAACACGATGATATTTTTTATAAACAACACAATCCATACAAGTGGCTTTTTTGTTAGCTAAAGAACCTTGCACCTTACCACCACACAAAGTTCCTGTGACCGCCCAACAAGAATGACCTAACTTATGTATTGCAGCAGGACAAATTCCTAATTCTGAAGTTTTACCTCCACCTTGCTCTCGCCCACATTTTTTCATTTCCCAACAGTCTTTTAAATTATTGTCCATTATTGTTCTCCTTTATGATAATTTTAAAGTTATCTGCTTTTTTTATTAATTTATCAAATATTTTTTGTGGCGAAAAATCTTCACTCTGCATTTCTTTTTCAATGTTAATACAAGAAAGTAACATTTTACAAAAAACATTAGAGTTCATAAAGGAGACTAGAAATGTATTTTCTTGTTCTTTATTGGTAAATAAGATATTTTCTCTAGATTTTTTAAGAGACTCTTCAATATTTAAATTTTTAACTACATAAGAAATCAATTTTTCTTTTTGCACTTCTTTTTTTAAATAACATTGTCCAGTGAGCAAACACTCTTTGATAATATTGAAATAATCAATATCATTATTAACTTTGATTTTGAACAGATCTTTTTCTGGAATAGAAGATATTCCATTTAACTTAACTCCAGTATCAGAACAATTAATTACTTCAATACTATTTTTATGATGTAAAAAATACTTTTCTAAGCTTTTAATACAAGACTCAAAATCCAAAGATGTTTTTATTTTTTCACCATTATTTGCATATACTGCAATTATATTTTCTCGATTTTCTAAAGTTTTAGTGTTTTCTTCATATTTTGCATTCTTCGCATAAATTTGATTCCCTGAGTATCCCATATCTATGCCTAAAGTATAAACTCTTTCACATCCCAAATATTCAGCAAATGCAATACCTGTATTTGCGACTGTAGAATTATGATATAGAGTATCATTTTCTAAATTAAAACAAGTCCTTATATCTTCTAAAAATTGTGGATAATGTGTCGAATAGAAAAACGCTCTGTTTTCATAAAAATCAAAAAAGTCCGAATGCATAACGGGAAGCGAAATAAAATATGATTTTATTTTTGGCAAGTCTTGAATATGCGATAACAATTTTTCAGTGCTATCAATTTGAATAACAAAATGTGGCATTATTTCATATTTTAGTAAAATTGGTAAAGTTGAATTTGCACATAAAATTAGCAATTGCTCTTTATTTTTTTTTACCCACTCTATTGTTCTATTCAAAGATGGGCCACTTGCGATAAAAACACATTCTTTATTTATAAATTTATTCTTTAAATAATTTATAGGAGGCACTATACTAAGTTTATTAAGATTTTTAAAGGTATTTATCAAGCGTCTTTCATGGTCCGAGAAGCCATAGTTTTCAAATTGCTCATTAATATCTTTATGTAATTCAATATATTTAATAAGTTCAGGACAGTATTTAAAACTTATAGGATGTCGAAATAAAAGATGTTGCCTATTAACATCAGAGTTTTCAGCATAAGAAGAGTCATCTATTATTTTATCTTTTAAATAATCCCAATTTTCACCTATTATAAATTTTATAGATTTACTTGTTTCATATTTCAATAGGAATGAAAAATCCACAATCGTTAACAATTTTTTAAAAAAGCTCAAATCTTCATCAATAATTCTGATTATCGAGCTATTAGGTAAGGATTTGATAATTGTTTCAATATGAAAAAATGGAGCTAATCCAAAAATGGAAACTCGTGCTGGTTTTGAAAGATTATGTTCTGTTATCCATTTATTCACCTGTCTTTCGGCTTGTTCATAAGGTCGTTTTTTGCTATGGATATTATTTTCATTGATAGTTATAATAAAATGGTCATTATCCTTTTTAATCTGAAATTTTGATTTATCAATCTTAATTTTTTTAAGATTATCTAATAATCCTGGACTACAGAATTTATTTAAAGTTAATAAATTCTTATTAAATAAATCGTTTTCCAAAATTTTAATCTCATCAAAATTCTGAAAAGCGTCTATTACAAAATTATTGCATTCTTGCCACATATTTGCATTCCATATAGGATACATATTATTTTTCCCATTTTGAGTGCAAATTAAAGATATTAAGATATTAGGAAACTCTAATGAAATCCCATCTATCATTCCTTTCCACCAATTATAATCCCTAACTGTTATATGGGCATTTTCTCCATTTGGTAGAGTTGCAATGGCAGGGTAACAGGCTATTCTTAAAACAACTATTTTCTCTGAATAAGAAAAGATATTTCTTAGGACAGCAGGAATATCTGAAATAAAAATATGCTCTAAAACATCAAATGAAATAACACAGTCAACTTTACTTCTTTCATCTATTGAGCGAGCTGGTTCATATCTATAAATTTTTTGTAAATTAAAATATTTTTTAGCAGACAATCCTGTTTCATCATCAAATTTTTCACATTCCCAATTAGAACCACCACAACCATAGTCTAACACTGTTGAAATATAATATTTTTCTAATATCTTCTTTAAAGGTTTTCTAAATTTTCTCAATTCAAAATCATTAAAAGCTGATGTAACATGTGATTTGTCAACACGGTCATATCCATTTTCTGCCATTTCCGTATATAAATTTATTAACTCTTTTCCTTTATCACTAAAGTTTATATTATTACTCATTTTATATCTCCCTATTTTTGATAAATTGTATATGTTTTTGTGTTAAATTTTTTATATTTGTCTAAAGCATTGTAGGAACCTTCCATTGCTCCTAGAAATAATAAGCCATCATCCGATAAAGCATTGTATAGTCTTTGCAATATCAAGTTTTGTGTATCTTGCTCAAAATAAATTAAAACATTTCTGCAAAAAATAATATTTGATGTTGGGATATTTGAAAAGTTATGCAATAAATTAACACTTTTAAATGTAATTATCTTTTTTAAAAAATCTTGAACTTTCCAATTCTTATTATTCTCTTGTTTAAAATAAAGATTTTTGTTGATTTGTTCTAATCCTCTATCCATTTCAACATTAGAATAAATCCCTTTTTGAGCTTTCTTTAAAACTTCTTCTGAAATATCAGTTGCTATAATTCTAAAGTCTTCAAATTTATAATCAGTTTTATTATATTTACAATATTCATAAATTAAAATAGCAAGGCTATAAGCTTCTTGCCCAGTTGAAGCTCCTGCGGACCATATCGTAACATGATTTTGTCTCTTATTTTTTGCATCTAAAATGACTTGAGATAAAATTTTATTTTTTAAAAGGTCAAAAGGTTTCTGATCACGAAAAAAAGAAGTCTCATTTGTTGTCATAGCATCAATCACTTTATTACTTTCTCCACGAAGAGAGCAAGAGTTTAATTTTTTAATATATTCTTTAAATGATTTACAGTTAGCTTTTCTAACAAAAGGAGATAGTCTCTGAACAATCAAATATTTTTTATTATCTGCAATTGAAATCCCTGAGTGTAATTTTATATATTCTTTAATTTCTTTGAACTCAATATCATCTAATGTGACAGGGCGATATATAGAGGAAGTTGATTTGATCATCTTTTTAATAAATTCTCAATATAATGAGGAATTTTTTCAAGTGGTAAAATTTTATCAACACATCCAGCTTCAACAGTTTTTCCAGGCATTCCCCAGACAACACTTGATTCTTCATCTTGCACAATGATATGTCCTCCAGCTCTTTTCAATGATGTTGCGCCTTTTGCCCCATCACTTCCCATTCCAGTTAGAACCATAGCAATTACTTTGCCTTGTAGAGTGCTTACTGCTGAACGAAATAAAACATCAACAGATGGACGAGAACCATTTTCTTTAGGTTGAATTGTTAAATTGACATGTAATTGTGTTCCATTTTTTTTAACCAACATGTGATGATCTCCTGGAGCAAAATATACTTCATTTGCATGCACTGTTTGACCTTGTGTTGCTTTAAGGACTGATGCAGAACATCCTTTATCCAAATTCTTAGCAAGAGAATCTACGAATCCTAAAGGCATGTGTTGAACGATAAAAATTGGTAAATCTGTAATCTTTGTCAATTCAGGAAGCATCTTACTTAAAGCTTCAGGTCCGCCAGTAGAAACCCCTATCAAAATAGCATTAAATTTCTTGACAGATGCGGTTTGTCTTCTTAGAAGTGAAGGTTTTATTTCAGGAGTATCAGAATAATTAGTTCCTAAAGTGATAATTTTAGAAGCTGAATACGCCTTGAGTTTTAGAGATAATTCATTACGGATAATAGATAAATTTTCATCTGCTTTATCTGTTTTAGGTTTAGGAATAATATCAAAAGCACCATTTTTTAAAGCACGAATACTCTCTTCTGCTCCTTTTTGAATCAAAGAACTACACATTATTACACAAATGTGACAATCATTCTCTTTATTAAATTCTTGGATAGCTTGTAAAGTTTCAAAACCATTCATCTCTGGCATTTCAATGTCAAGCGTAACAACATCAGGCAACTCTTGATTAGGATTATTTAAAAATTCCATAGCTTTTATCCCATTATATGCAGTGCCTATTGAAACTGCATTCTCTATATTATCTATAGCCTTTAGAATAAAACTTCTATAAATTCTAGAATCATCAACTGTTAAAATTTTAATCATTGTTTATTACCTAGACTATACTTGAAATTTATTAACCATTAATTGCAATTCATCTGTTATTTTATTCAATGATATTGCAGTTTCTTCAATAGTTTTTATTTCGGGTAACGCACCATTTGTTTTAGTGCTAACTTCAAGAATAGTGCTTGCTACATCTGTTACTCCAGTAGAAGCTTCTGCTGAATTCGCAGATACATCTTCTGCACCCTTCGCAACTTCTGCAATAGAATTTGCAATATTATTTGTCTCTTCTGTTGCTTCTGCTACATTCGCAGCAATATCGTTTGCTGCTCTTGTTTGTTCTTTTGTTACACTTGCAGTTTTTTGGGAAGCATCTTGAATTGTAATAATAACATCAGATATTTCAGCAATAACTTCAATAGCATCTGCGCTGTTTTGTTGAATGCCACCAATTTTATTTGCAATATCTTCTGCGGCCTGTGCACTTCTATTAGACAAATCTTTAATTTCATTTGCCACAACAGCAAAACCTTTACCAGCTTCTCCAGCCGATGCTGCCTCAATTGTTGCGTTTAATGCAAGAAGATTTGTTTGGTCTGCAATTCGTTTGATCATATCTGTTACTTGCCCAATTGCCGTTGCCGCAGAACCTAATTTGCCCATTGCATCTTTCGCATTATTTGATAAAGATGATGCATTATTTGAAAACTCTTCATTTCTGCTTGCATCTCTAGAAATATCATTAATAGATATAGATATTTCTTCGACAGCAGCTGATATGGTATTCATATTTACAGATAATTGGTCAGAAGCTCCTGCAACAGAACTAGCATTCAAGCTCATTTCCTCAGCAGCACTTGCCATAGCATTAATATTAACCGACATTTGCTCTGTAGAACTTGCAACACTATTTGATTGCGATGCTATAGATGAGACATTTGTTGTTAATTCAGTTGATATATTCTCAACTTGACTTGTTGACTCTCCTATTATATTAGAATTCACTTTAATTTGAACAATTAAATCTGACAAATCTTCAACCATTGTTTTTACACTTGCATGTAATCCAATATATTTTGCAGAATTGTCAAATTTCATTGATAAATCTCCATTTGCAACTCTATTAAGTAATTTTGCAAGATATAAAGGTTCAGCTCCAAGGATTTTTGTGACTGAATTTGATAATAGAATTGCACCTAATATACCTAAAACAATGATAAGCCCAGCGATTAAAGCAACAAACTTTATTAACTTATCTCCCTCCGACTCTTTTACTTCAATCTTTTTCTCAATATCATCAGTATAAACACCTGTTCCAATTACCCAGCCCCATGGTTTAAACATTTTTACATAAGATTGTTTAGAAAATTTGATATTAGGGTCTATATTAGGTTTAGGATATTCATAATCGACAAAAGCTTCTCCTTTTCTTCTACAGCCTTCAACCATCATTTGGAATAAATTCCTAGTATTGCTCCCATTATCCTTAGCACAGTTGTATTTAACATTATCTAAAACTTTGCCGTCAAGCTCTGGAGCAATTGGATGCATTACCATATTCGGAAATGGCGTTGCAGTATCATTTATCCAAAAATAGCCTTTCCCACTGTTATATCTCATATTTTTAATGATTTTTTTACATTTATCTTGAGCTTCTTTGATAACATCATCAACATAAAACCCAGTCCCTAAAACCCATCCCCATTCGTTAACTTTTTTCACATAACTTAACTTTAATTGTTTTTCTTGGAAACCTGGCTTTGGCCATTTATAATAAATAACCCCTTCTCCATCTTTCTCACAAATATCAAGTATTGCGTGGAATATATTTTGATTCTTTCCCATTGCGGTATTGAACTTAGAGTCACTCATAAAAGAACCATTAAGAGATGGTTTTACAGGATGCATAATCATTTTAGGAAATGGGCGTTCCATATTATTAATCCAAATATAACCAGTCCCATTCATATATCTTAATTTAGAGATTGCATCTAATGATAATTTTTTTGCTTCTTCAGCAGTCATTTCTTTATTACGGACACTTTCAATATTTTTTTCAATTATTGAGTATCCTAAATCAATAACATTTTGCAGTCTTTTTGCATAATTCTTCTTTATCAATTCGGGATCTGTTGCCTCTTCATGATTTTTCTTTAATGTTGTAAATATCATATTTACATAATTTTTTAAATTATCTTGATTTTTCTGATACTCCTCTTTTCGAATTCTCTCAATCTCAGAATTTTCTTGTTTTTTGATAAACCAAATCGGAACAAATGCCACCGCGATAATAGCTATCAACATTGCAATCGATACATTTAAAGTTAGTTTTGTTTGTAATTTCATTTTTAATTCCCCTTTTTTATTTATTTATTTATTTTTATTTATTTATTTTTATCTTCAGGTTAATATATATTATATTTCCTTTAAATATTGTTTCAATTTTTCTTTTATACATTCTTTGACATTATCCCAATTTATAGATTCACACATATCTGGAGTTGCTTCTTCATCTGCATCTTCAAAAAATGTTAAACTTCTCAAAACTAACATAACAACACCATCTTTATACTTTTCTTGAAAAAATTTTATAAGCTCTTTCAAATCATATATTTTCAGTAAAAAATAAAGATCAATAAAATCTTTTTTCGCACCCCTTCCAGTTATTGCTGATAATTTCATTGCAGCAATATCCTTTATATCGCCAAGTTCTATTCCATTATCATTTATTGACTCTGAAATCCATTTATATTTATATTTCACAATGTCAACTTTTATTTCATCAATGAGTAAAATTATACTGTGAACGGTTGAAAAATATACTTTTTGAAAGATGATAACAATTGCTATTTTTGATTTTATAAATTCTTGGCTACTAGAAGTAACCAATTATTTATAAAATTAAAAAGAGCTGTTGTTTGCGCTTTCAGGAAGTTTATTTTTCAGCCGTTTGCAGTATAAAATACAAGAAGACTGTTTCATAATTTTAACAGTTCCTATTTCATTAAGTTTGTTAAGTATTGTTAGATTATCTATTTCTAAATCTCCAAACAAATCCAAATCCATTGATTTTCTGTGCCCTAATTGTAGCCCTAAACCTGTTCCTCCAACAAGCCGTAATTTTTCAAATCCAGATATTTTCTGAATTTCCTTTAAAAGTCCCAATGATTTGGGATCAATTGTCTCATAGTATAACATAAAAATTCCTCTTTCCTAATACCTGAAATAGTAGATATAAAAGCTGCTGACTTTTTATCCAAACTTCTTATTTTAGTTGCTGTTTCCGCAATATCTTTTACTCCATAATAATCTTTTATTATTTTCCAATCACAAACAAATCCATATTCTAAAACTCTTTGAATTATTTGTTTTTTATTTTTTTGAGAATTTAAACTATTTTTATCAATATCCCAAAAAAGATGTTTAGATAACTCATCAAATTTTATTTCTTCCTTCATTTATAACTTCCTCTTAACCTTAATTTGTGAGTTTATTTAAAATTTCTCTACATTCAAAAAATGACCTTCACGAAGTTCTATATCAAATTCTTTAGTAACTTCTTCCAATTTATTGTAGCTTGTATAAGACATCTTTTTATATTATCTCGTTAAGAATGACTTTCGGATTTATAATTGTCATTAATTTATTTTTAAGTTTACAAGTTCCTGCAATTATATTCCCTTTCTGAAATTCTCCAACATTTTTTTCTATATTCATCTCTAATTGTTTCTCATCAATAGACACGATGTCTTGAATTTTATCAACTAATATTCCAAATGACTCTCCTATGTGATCATTAAAAAGTAAAATTTTAGTATCTTCGTTTAACTCTTTTTTTGCTTTATGCCCCAATAAAACTCGCATATCAAAAATTAAATAAATATTACCACGAACATTTACATATCCACGAATTTCCTTTGGTGTATGATGTATCTTTGTGAAATCTAAATTTTCATTAATTTCTTTAACTGATAAAATATTTACTCCAAATAATTGGTCTTTTATTTTAAATGCACAAAATTGCAATTCTTTGCTAAGATGAGCTATTGACTTTTTGGTTCTTTTTATTATTTCACTTTTCATTAAAAATTCCCCTCTAAATTAAAGTCAGATAAAAATGCTTGATTATTATTATTGTTTACAATAGAATCTAATTTTTCTAATAATTCATACTTATCAATCTTTATACTAAATCTTGTAAAACCTGCGTGATATGCATCTGTCAAAGTTTCCTCACTCTTTGCACCAGTAAGTGCTAATGATGGTATATCTTGATTCATATCTCTAATATTTTTCATAAAATCAAAGCCATCCATCAGAGGCATTTCCAAGTCAGATACAATAACATCAAACTCTTCTCTATTAAAATAATCTAAAGCTTCTTGTCCATTATTAGCTGTTGTTACTTCATATCCGCCACCTTCCAAATATCCTAAAACAAGTTTTTGAAAAAATTTATTATCTTCTGCAAACAAAACTCTTATGCTTGAAGCTTCTACTATTTTAAAAGTTCCTGTTTCGTCAATTTTTTGACTTCCTGAACTTTTGTGCGTAACTTTCTCAACTAATGCAAAAATATCTAAAAATAAAGTTAATTTATTGTTTATAAGACTCGTTCCCAAAACTCCAAAATCAGTATATATTGAAGTATCTAATTTAACAGAAACTGCTGTTGTATCAATTATTGAGGTTGCGAGAAAGCCTATATTCTTTTTTGTATGCTTTGGTATAATTAAAAATACATCATCATAAGACAAATGCTCTGAAACTTTCAAATATTTATCTAAAATAATAATTTGTATAGTTTCTTCTCCAATAGTAACAAAATCTTTATCGCCTATAGATTCTATTTGTTCTTTAGTGATATATTCAATTCTGCGTATAAGTGGCAATGCTATTCCAAATTGCTCTTTTTCCCCATTTTTAAACAATAAAAGTTCTTGCTTATCTTCATCAACCACTGTTTTGTTTTTGTCAAAATCATCATCTTGAACTTCTTTAATATTTGCATGCTCGACAAGTCCATCAACATTTAATATTAAAGCAACTTCTCCATCTCCCATAACTGTTGCACCCGAATAGCAATGATAATCTTTTAAAGTAGGATGCATTGGTTTTACAACCACCTCTTTCACTCCGATAACTTCATCTATTATCAAACCAAATTGAGTATTTGCTGATGTTATTACAATAAAGTCTAGAGTTTTATCATAACATAAATTTTCGTTTTCTAAAAGTTCAAAAGACTTTTTAATCAGCTTTCTTTCAACCTCCCGTTCTTCTGCATATTTTTCAGTTATTTCTGCAATAACACTCTCTGAAAAGACATCTTTTCGTTTTAAAATTTCTGATAATCTTGCTATTGGCAACAATTTATCTCGCAATCTATAAACTTCTCTACTACCTGTAACTTCTAATTTATCAACAATATCCATATCATATTCACTAATTGTTTTTTCTACATTAACCTGTGGAATTGCATAAGTTTCATTATTGACTTTCACTAAAAGACACGGAATAATAGCTAAAGTTAAAGGTAGTCGCATAATAATTGTTGTTCCAACGCCTGGTGTAGATGAAAAATCTAAAAAACCACCTAGTTCTTCAATACTTGTTTTTACAACATCCATCCCAACTCCACGACCAGAAATATCACTTACTTTATCCGCTGTTGAAAAGCCAGGTCGCATTATTTGTGATTGGATTTCTTTATCAGACATTTTTGATAATTCTTGCTCTGTAAACCAACCTCTTTCTACAATTTTAGGTTTTATGAAATTAGGATCTATTCCTCGTCCATCATCTTTTACTTTAATAATTATATGCCCTGCGTCATGAACAACATCGATAAATATATTTCCTTCTCTTGGTTTTCCTAACACTATTCGTTCTTGAGATGTTTCTACTCCATGGTCACAACAATTTCTTATCATGTGTGTTAATGGATCAGTCAAGCCTTCCAATACAGTTTTGTCCAATTCTTTTTCTTCGCCATTAATATGCAATTTTATATCTTTTCCAAGTTTTTTGGCTAAATCACGCAAAATTCTTGGGAATTTATTTAAAATATTTCCTATAGGCTGCATTCGTGTTTGCGTTACAGTTTCTTGAAGTTCTGTTGTAATATGATTTAATCGCGTTGTAACCGCTTGTATTTCTGGCGATGCATTATCGGATATTAATAATTGACTATTTCTAACTAAAACCAACTCGCCTGTTAATCTCATTAACTCTTGAAGAACGCTTAATTTTACTCGAATGGATGCATCTTTAGTTGCTGTTTTAATAGGCACTTCTGACACTACATCCTTTTTTGCGATATGTGCAGGTTTTATTTTTGTAATTTGTGTAAATGGTCTTACTACCTGTGCAGGTTTTATTTTTGCGACCTGTGCAGATGATTTTGCGACTTGTGCAGATGATTTTGCGACTTGTGCAGGCTTTTTAAGTTGAATATTCAAATTTTTACGATTTATGACTTGAGTCATATTTGTAGGAGTTTGATATTCTTTAGTGTTCTTTAACTTTGCAAATATTTCTTGTAAATCTATTTCGCCACAATTCGTAATATCATCAAGCATTGCATTTAAGCAATCTAAAGCATCAAAAAGATAGTCCGTGTTTTGCTGATTTGGAGCTAGTCTTTTTTCTTCAATAACATTAAATGTTTCAATCATTTCATTTGTCAATAGTTGAATATTTGTTATCCCAATAGGTGTAGCCTCATCATTTACCAATTTCAATGCTGTTATAATATTTTTTATAGAAGTAAGATCTACTTCTTCTGCATTTTCTAATTTAAGAATTTCATCTTCTAAACTTCTAATATTTTCTTTTGCGTCTTCAACAAAAGAAAATAAACTATCTTCTGAAAATTCTCTCTTTGTTATTTTTTCTGGAATTTCATCTCCATTTATCACAGCTTTTAAATCATTTAGAATATTTGATATTTCGAGATTATCACTATCGCTTATATCATCAATCATAATATTTAATGAATCTACTCCTGTCAATAACACATCTACATTATCTTGATTAGGTTTTATTTTGTCATCTCTCATCATAGATAAAACAGTTTCTAGATTGTGTGATAAATTATTTATATTTGTAAATCCAAGAAACCCTGCACCACCTTTAACGGAGTGAATCGCTCTGAAAATTTTACCTAATAAATCTTTATTTGATTCTGTAGGCATTGTTTCTAGAGCCAATAAATCATCTTCTAAAGATTCTAGGTGTTCTTTCGCTTCTTCAATGAAATCTATTAACATATCATCAGAAACTTCAAGTCTATCTAATTTTGGTTTTTCTACTTCTTCATTATTTTCTTTCCGTTCAAGTTTAAATTTAGGTCGTTTTACTTTTTCAACTTTAAGTTCAGATTTAATAACTGGAGCTACAATTTTTTTTGTTTTTGGAATTTCAATTATAGGCTCTTCTTTTTTTGAAGAATATATAATATCTGATAATTCTTGTAAAATATCCTCCGTATCAACCTCATTACTTGCCGTAGGGTCGTCTAACATACCATTTAAAATATCAACACCAGTTAGAAGAGTATCAATATTTTCAGATTTAGGCACAAGTTCGTCCTCTCGCATCATAGATAAGATTGTTTCCATCTTATGAGCAAGGCTATTTATTTTATTCAAGGCAAGAAAATCTGCTCCGCCTTTAACGGAGTGAATTGCTCTAAAAATTTTACCAAGTAAATCTTTATTTGATTCTGTAGGCATTGTTTCAAGAGTTAAAAAATCATCTTCTAGTGTTTCAAGATGTTCTTTTGACTCTTCTACAAAATCTTCTATTAGTTCCTCTGTATCAAAATCCATAAATTAAGTATGTGGTTGTTGTGAATTAGTTTATTTCTTATAATATAGTAGGATAAAAAGGAAATGCAAGTTTTATTAGTAAAAACTCTTCGGATATTGAATGCTTATTCTTAACTACATCACTATTTATAAATATTTTTAAACCACTAATAGACACTAACTGAACACTAATAAAAACAATCTAAATTAATTGACTTTACGAAATGATTTTCATAAAGTCTTTTTGATTATATAAATATATATTAAAAACAAGCTTTTTAAACAACAGTAAAAGCAACTAACATTTCGGGATTCGATTTTAGAGAAAACAAGCAATAAAACTTGCGAAGCAAAAGTAACGCAGGCAGGATGCCTGCTGTGCGAGTTGCGAAGCGAACAAGCACTAAAACTTAAATTTTTTCAAAACTATTCTTAAAAGAGAAGTCTAACTTGCGTGGATTATGGAGTTTTGTAATACAAATTCTCACTAGTTTCAAATGAACTTTACACTTTCAATTACAAATAGTCAAAAAAATAGTCAGAGTACCGACTTTAGGGGCTGTCGATTTAAGCGTAGCGCCGTC
>JAOZMT010000326.1 GCA_029934175.1 Victivallales bacterium
AATAATCCATAAGTTGCAAGCTTAAGGTCATCTAAAAATCCAGTAATTTCTATTTTTCTTGCTCACGGCTCGTGTGATTAGTGGCTATTCTTTTTTGATTTTCCCTTCAGGGATACGATTCACATTTTTATTGCGTAAATCGCAAATTAAAAAACGGACTATCACAAGAGATTACCACTACAAAAAAATATTTTGTCCTTTTATTCAGCGTCCTCTTTCGGAGCTAATACAGTCGTCCCTTGATATGGGAAACCACACACGCAGCCGAGACTTCCATCAGGCATCAGCACCAAACCGCCAGCTGGAATTATTCCAAGATAACATGTTGGGCGACTTACCTGCGATACAAAACCACCTGTATTTTCATCAAAAAATGTAGCACCAATACCATTACTTCTATAAACACCAATATGATTAGATGCTGTTACCATAGAACAACCTTTGCTTCTTCCTTTTATTTTTAGTTCGGTAGAAGTTCCATCTTTTGTTGATATTTTAAAAGATTTACTGCTTGGAGGAATACACCAAATGTAATCATCTAAATAAACAGAATTAACAACATTTTCATTGTGAGAAAAACCTGGTCCAAAAGCTAGGTTTTCTTTATCCCAAACCATTTCACCATTGCTAGCATCTATTTTTTGAAAATGATAAGCTATTTTTCTTTTTTTATTGCCAGTAGAACTAGAACTAGAAGCAGATACATACAAATGTTTATTTCTATATGCCATATACAAAATACTTTGCATTTTTATTGTCAAATCTTTTTCCCATATTTTACTTTTATCTGATAATTTAATCGCTACAATTTTTACTCCTTTTTTCTTTATCTCTGCCAATGTGTGCGAGCCAGTTGGCAATTTTGTTTCGGCAAAAAAGATTTTATCATCTGCGATAGTTATAGTTGAATTAACTATTGAATGCCCTGGTTTATTATAAGACCAAACATCACTATAATCGCCTTTCTTTTTCATTGTTAAATATTCACTTGTTACAAAACTTCCCTCGAGACCGCTCCAAAAACCTTTTGGAGAATTACTAGGATCAACTTTATTTGTCGCCTTTGACTCTTGAGATGTTCCAAATAAATAATTTTTATAAGAGGCTATATATCCCCAGTCACCACTATTTGGAAGTTTAAGTTTTTTAACTGTTTTTCCATCTTTTAAATCAATAACCTGACATTCATCATCAAATGTTAAATAATAATAATTATCATCCATACAACTATGACCGCCTTCTCTCATTGGCGAAAGACGCACGCTACCTATAATATCTCTTTCCCATAAAACTGTTCCGTTCCAAGCATCAACTGCAATCATAGAATCCGTGTAAAGACACAATAAAACACCTTTGTTATAAAGAGCTCCAAGGCTTAAATAATGCCAGCCTGTAGAACTTCCTGACGGATATGGAAAACCGAACCATTGAGTATCATACTTTTCACCTTTCACTAAATCATCTCCACTTGTGCTTGTATTTTGTGGGTCCGCCCACATGTGAGTCCAATTACCAGCTTTTTCTAAATCGCCTCTAATTGCAACTGCATAACTCGCATTTTTCTTAATTGTTGGGATAGAACTTTTCCAAGAATTTGCGTAGTTCGCAGATTTACCTGCAAGAACCAAAGCACCGCCATTTGGTTGTAATATTTTGCGAACTTCGCTAGCTTTAAATGGAATATCTTCTGTCATTCCTTTTTCTGACACAATTAAATTTGCAAAATATTTAATATAAGGAATATTATCATCTTCAATAACTCTAACAGTTACCTTTTTACCATAGAGACCAGTGTTAATATATTTTCCTATTATTTTTTTTGCAGTTTCCTCTGTTTTAACAAAATAGACAATTTGCATTTCTGTTAATGATGATAATGCGTATCCTAGAGTTCCATTTTTTGCACCTAAAATAACACAATATCCTTTGTTTACATCTGTAAAGCTGACTGCGTCTTTCGCATATTTTTTCATATCTGCGGAAACCGCAATGGATTTTTTAGTTTGGCTTGCGATTTGTGCATTTGCGGAATCCGCAGCAAAACAATATATTTTACCTGCATCAGTGCTAACAAATAAAGAATTACCGCCAGCAGCAATCTCCCATGCAGTCCCCTCTATTTTCATATTTGTAACAGTGCCATCTTGCATATTAACTACATAAACATTATTTTTCCCGCCTGCATAAATTTTATTTCCTGCGATAATCATACTTACTGCATCTGGAACTTTTGCAGTCCAAGTTTTATATCCAGCAATTTGTTGAGCAATACCTCTATCACCTTGCCACATTCCTTTCCCACCAATTAGAGCATTTCCACTTGAACCTTTTCGTTGATTATATTCAGCTGCACTTTGTTTTAGACTTTCGATTAAACTTCCATTTGGCATAGCAGTTATTGTTCCAGAGTTCAATAAATAAAATTGTTTTTCATCTGCAATCAATCGTGTTCCATCTAGCATTGTCAAATTGCCTTTTATATTTTTTATAGCTCGTCTATCGTAGAATTTTTGTGTGCTGGATTTTTCATCAACCCTTATAGTTAAAGCTCCTCTTTCATTAGGACCAAAAACAATCATATCGTATAATTCTCCAACGAAATCACTTCCGCCACCATCCATTCGTGAACATATTTTTTTAAGCGTTATACTTTCACCTGTTTTAGCATCGTATTCTGTTGGGGCAGCTCGTCCAGTAGGAACATATAATTTCCCATTTTTCGCAAGAATATAACCTGAAGCCGATGAGAATAGTTCCGTTTTCCAATTTTCTTTACCTGTTTCAGCATTAAGACTATACAGAAAAACACCGCCACCATTAGGAAAAGCTCCAGCTGTAAAGTGCAACGCTTCATTATAAAATGTGATAGAAGTTCTAACAGGATTCTGAGATGCGAGTCTATTATTTGCAATTATGTGTCTATCTGTTTTTCCAGCGGCAAATTTCCAAAGTTTTTTACCAGAATTTTTATCTAAGCAATAAACGAAACCATCATCAGAACCAAAATAAATTTTATTTTTTACAATTGTAGGAGATAAGCGAATTGAACCTTCTGTTCGATGAGTCCATAAAACCTTACCTTGTTTAATGTCAAGACAATATAATCGCTCTTCTGTTGATGTTCCAAAATAAACCTTATTGCTATCAATAACAACAGGAGAAGCAAAGTCAAATCTGGACGCATAATGCGGAATTCCATTTTGTTGACCTAGAGTTTTTACGCTTAAATCTTTTTGGAATACAGGCTTAAATCCTGGGACAGGAGGTAGCATTGAGAAAGTCCAAGAGGGAGTAGCATTTGTAACAACTCCTTTCGTTGAAATAGCAGACCTTGATTCATTCCCTAAATATGAATGCCAATTACCATCTGTTTTTACAACTTTTTTTTCTAAAGTTATTTTGTCAACCTTCTTAACTGTTACAGCTACTGTTTGTTTTTTATCCCTCTTCTTCTTTTTTTTCTTACCAGCTTCTGCGTAATCCGCAGAAAAAATAAGGCTTACGCAAATCGCAGTGAACATTAATTTCTTTTTAAACATATTTTCTACTTTTTTTTCTAATCATAATAATTTCTTTTTTTGTATTC
>JAOZMT010000327.1 GCA_029934175.1 Victivallales bacterium
ATTAAATCGACAGCCCCTAAAGTCGGTACTCTGACTATTTTTTTCGACTATTTGTAATTGAAAGTGTAAAGTTCATTTGAAACTAGCCTCATTTTTCTCCTAAAAATTAATTATGTTATATGTATAACAAAACCAGATGCCTATAGCAGATGCTATCAATAAAATACTAAGTCCAAAAAAGATTAGAACTAATAAAAGAAATAAGCTTTTTGCCCTCTGTTTACCTGTTTTTTGGTTTGTCCCACAACTTTTACAAATCATTTCTGATAATTCTATGTTTTTATTACATTCCTCATTTATACATAATTTTTTACCTTGAATAGATATTTTATTAATGTTATGCTCAACTTTATTTTCAACTTTTATAGGTTTTTCTTTCTTTTTTTTAATAATTGGTTTATCTTTTTCTTGTTCATCTTGCTTTATTTCTTGTGGTTCTACTTTTTGAATATTTTCTTCTTTTACTTTTATTTCTGAAGTGGCAGATACATCCTTTCCACAAATTCTACATTGAACAATAGGTGTTTCCTCTGGATTCATAATAATTACAGCTGCACCACAATCACATTTTTTCTTTAATGCTTTCCCTTTGACTGGTGCATTTTTCACTTTTTTTGTAGGACTTGGATTTTTATTTACAGAATCTGATTTTAAAATATATGGCTCATTTTTTATAAAAGTTTCCAAGTCTCTTCTGAAATCATAAACTTCACTATACTTTGTTTGATGAAGTTCTAAGGCGTGCATAATCATATCATTTAATGCTTCTGGAATTTTTTTATCTAATTCTTTAGGCGTTAACATCCTAATATTTTTATCTTTTATTAATAATAATCTTTCAATTGGATTTGTCGTATTTTTTAAAAGAGTTTTTTCTTTGTTCTCATTAAAATATACTGAATAAGGCTCTTTTCCTGTTAGCAATGAATATAAAGTTGCCCCTAAAGCATAAATATCATTATTATAAGTAGGAGTTTTTCCTAAAACTTGATCCTCCGACATATATGCAGGCGTTCCAAGTAATGATCCTTCTATAGTTAAATTTAGAGACTCATTACTTTTAGCTATCCCTAAGTCAATAAATTTTATTTTTTGGTCTTTTACCATTAGGTTGTCTGGTTTTATATCTCTGTGTATAATACCTATAGCATGCATTTTTTCAATAGCTTTGCAACCTTCGATTATGATATTTACTTTCGACTTTATTTCAGCAAGAGTCTTACATTCTTTTATTAATTTTTCTCCTTGAATATAGCCATCTAAAAGTTCCATTATATAAAAACCGTCGCCACAAGTATAAACTGTCGTTATGTTTTCATCTTGAAGTAAATTTAAAATAACAAATTCTTCACGGGTTCTACTTATCATTTCACTATTTTGAGAGAATGTAGATTTTAGTGCAAACCTGTGATGAATTGGTATTTCTTTACCTAATGATGTTATCCATTCTTTCAATTCTTTATCACTTTTATCTACAAGTTCATCAATTCTTTCATTTACATATTCAAATTGCATACTTCGCAAAGTTTTAACAGATTCACATAACTCATTTCTAGTTTGGTTGATAACTTCATTCTCAGATTTTTTTGCCATCAGCTTCTCTATATTAGCCTTATAATCCTTTATTTCTTGGCGTATTTTGCTAAATCTAATCTCTACATCTCTGAAATCCCCACGAACTTCTGCCCAAGCCGCAACTTCTGCTAAAAATGTTTTATATACTGGAGATGTTGGATTTATTGTAATAGTCTCAACATGTCCCATTCCACCTTGTCCAAGTGTATTTACTTTCGATATCAGCGTCTCATCTGTATGAGTATATGCTATTGTTCTTCCCATTTTTTTAACCTAGTATTGAAGAATCTGAAGATAAAAATATACCTTTCATATTCATTTTTAGTGCTTCAGGATTATTTGCTGCGGATAATGCAGTTTCCTCTGATATTAAATTATCTTCATAAAATTCTAAAAGAACTTGATTGAAAGAATGCATTCCATACTCTTTACCCGTTTCTATGACATTTGCCAATTTTTCCATATTATCCTCTAGGATAACTTTATGTGCAATTCCGTTATTAATAAGAATTTCTGTTGCAGGTAAAACACCAACTCCAGATTTATGAGGGATTAATCTTTGTGAGATAATCGCTTTTAAATTTGTAGCTAAGGCAGCACGAACATTCTCTCGTTCTTCAGCAGAGTGATAAAAATCTAATATTCTTTGAATTGTTTGAGATGCGTTTGCAGCATGCAGAGTAGTTAATACAAGATGTCCAGTATCAGCAGCTTGTAAAGCCGCTTCAAAACTCTCTCTATCTCTCATTTCTCCTACCATTATTATATCAGGGTCTTGGCGTAAAGCATGAACTAATGCACTTTTAAATGAAATAGAATCCATACCTATTTCTCGTTGTTCAAAAAATGAAAATTCATCTTCAAAATCATATTCTATAGGATCTTCAATTGTTATAATATGCTTACATTTTGATTTATTGATTTCTTGAAGCATTGCAGCCAAAGTTGTTGATTTTCCTGAACCAGTTGTTCCAGTTACAAAAACAATACCTCGTTCAGAATTAGCTATTTCATGTATTATAGGTGGAAGTTTTAACTCTTTAATTGACATAATTGTATTTTTAATAAATCTCAATGATAAAGCAGTTGTATTTCTTTGTTTGTGAATATTTACACGAAAACGACCTAAATCATCTTCTATAAAAGATAAGTCCAAATCTCCTGTTGTTTCAAAAATTTTTCTGTTTTCTTCAGTTGTAATTTCATTAATAAAATGGCTAATCATATCACTTGTTATGTAATAATTTGTAGGAATAAGATCGCCATCAACTCTAAAATAAGTAGAATGTTCTTCTTTAATATGCCAATCTGATGCTTCTAATCCAACTCCTTCTTCTAAAATACTTGAAAATGATGTTCTCATTTATTCTCTCCTTAATTATTTTATATTTTTTATAACTAACATTTCGTTATTCATTTAGTCCAATAATCATTAGACTTTTTGTGGACAATGCTTTGAGAATACCACAACTAAGGATTTTCAGAGAAAGGCAAACAAAGTAACGCAGACATCTTGTCTGCAAAGTCCAGCAGGCATCCTGCCTGCTGTGCGTCGTTCGTGGAGCGAACAAGCATAAGAATTTAATCTACTTTTTGTAAAACTATATTTTTTTGTGCTTCGCACACGCCAGGCAAGATGCCTGCGTTACTTTTTGCTTCGCAAGTTTTATTGCTTGTTTTCTCTAAAATCGAATCCCGAAATGTTAGTTATTAAACAAACATCGTAAATATCTTGCAAAAGGGAGAAAATTCAAATAATTAAAGCATTCACAACTGTTTTTAAAGAAGATACTAAATTTGCATAATTCGCAAATCTATTTTTATTACTAACATTTTTGGGTTCATTTTCTGAAATAACCAATTTTAAGAACTCTTTCAATATCCAATATTCAACAAGGAATCCTTCAATATCCAATATTCAACAAGGAATTTCCAATAACCAATTTAAGAACCCTTTCAATATCCAATATTCAACAAGGAATTTCCAATAACCAATTTAAGAAAAAGA
>JAOZMT010000328.1 GCA_029934175.1 Victivallales bacterium
TAACTGATAACTGGTAACTGCTAACTACTAAAAAAGGATATTAAAATGGCTATAGAAAAAAAAGAATTTGGTGTATTGGACAATAAAAAAATTTATTTATTTACTTTATCTAATGCAAATGGTATGGAAGTTAAAATTATGAATTATGGTGGAATTATAACTTCGATAAAAATGAAAGATAAAAATAATGAAATAAAAGATGTAGTGTTAGGATATGACTCTTTTTCAGATTACCTAGAAGAACATCCATATTTTGGTGCAATAATAGGTCGCTTTGGAAATAGAATTGCAAATGCAGAATTTGAGCTAAATGGTGAAAAATATAATCTTTGTCAAAATAATGAAAAAAATAATTTACACGGAGGGGAAAAAGGGTTTGATAAAGTTGTGTGGGAGTCAGAAATTATTGAAAATTCACTTCGATTAACTTATACAAGTCCTGACTTAGAAGAGGGCTTCCCTGGGACTTTGAAAGCATCTGTTATATATACATTAAGTGAAGATAATGAATTAATTATAGATTATATAGCACAGACAGATAAAGATACTGTTATAAATCTAACAAACCATTCTTATTTTAATCTTAATGGGCGTGATGATACTTCTATTTTAAACCATAAATTAAAAATTAATGCAGATTTTTATACACCGACTGACTCAGAAAGTATTCCTACTGGAGAAATAAAAAGTGTTGCAAATACTCCTTTTGATTTTAGAGAATTTCATTGTATTGGAGAACGAATTTTATCTGATAATGAACAATTAAAATTTGCAAATGGATATGACCATAATTATGTTTTAAATGAAAAGTCAAAGGAATTGAAATCGGTTGCCATCTTAAAAGGCGATAAAAGTGGAATTATAATGGAAGTTATAACAACAGAACCAGGAATTCAATTTTATACAGGAAATTATTTGGAATTAGCTTTCAATAAATATAACCACAGAGCTGGCGTTTGTCTTGAAACACAACATTATCCAGACTCACCGAATCAACCTAATTTCCCTACTACAGTTTTGAAAAAAGATGATATTTACAAGTCAAAAACAATATATAATTTTATAAACAATTAATTAAAAATGAAAACGAATCAAGATGCTAAGATAAAAATAATCATTGATAAAATGAAGCAAAAAGGCTCCTTGCCTGCATTGTCAGAAAATACAAAAGATTTATCCCGATTAACACAATCATTATCTTCCTGTGCATCAGACTTAGCTTCTGTAATAATGAGAGATTGTGGACTTACAACAAGTATTTTAGTGACTGTAAATTCATCATATTATTCTCCGCAATATCCTATTAAAACAGTATCCACTGCAGTAACTTTATTGGGTTTTGAAAAAATTAGAGCATTGGCATTAGGAATGTCAATTTTCCAGTCAACAGCAAAATCAATTACGAAGCCAGAACTACGAACTCTTTATGCAAATTCATATTTTTCAGGCTCGATGTCTATGCAATTAGCAAGAGAATTTGAGTATTCTAACCCAGAGGAAATTTTTATTGCAGGCTTACTTCATAAGCTTCCTATATTGGCACTGACAAATACATTTCCTAAGAAATTTGCAAAATTAGAATCTTTAATGAAAATAAAAAATATTTCTTTTGAAAAAGCGGTTTTAGAAATATTTGATATTAGTTATTCAAAATTATCTAAAAATATTCATAGTTTATTTAATTTACCTGGCAAGGTAACTGAAATATTGGAAAATAAGATTACAGATTCTGATCCTTTAAAAAGTTTAGTTAATAGTGCAGGTGTATTTTCTGATATGCTATTTGGGATGGCTCCAGGCGGAAAAGAGGCGATGGAAAAAGAAGAAGAAAATATAAAAAAAGTATTGAAACAAGATTTTAAATTCCAAGAATTCATGAAAACTACTTGTGAAAATGATAAAAATATTATGAATTTTTTCAACTTGGAGCCAGATGATATTGAAATCATGGTAAATGTCTTAAAATGGGGGAAAATCCCTCCAGCACAAATTGTATCAAAGCTGGCGTTTGGAGATGCTTTAGAAGAGGTAACTAAAAAGAAAGATGATCCTGAAAAGCTTATCGGGCATTTTTTAACAGAATTATCTTTAGCTTTTAGAAGAAATTATGATATTAATCAAATTTTAATGCTAGCTCAGGAGGCTATCTTTAATTGTGTAGTTGAGGCTGATGTTTTTATTGCTTTTGTAAACAGAAAAGACAACTTTGTAAATGGTAAATTTTACACAGGTCCAAATTTACTTATTAAAGCTCCTAATTTTAAAATTAATCTAAATAGAAATCAATCTGCAATTATTAAAACAGTAGAAGAAGGGGTTAACAAGAATTGGAAATTTGGAGAGTCATCTTTAGGATTATCAGTTTCTCTAATAAAAAGGTTACAATGTAAGCATGCATTAATTCTTCCTATAAAAGTTCAAAATAGAACAGTAGGAGTTTATTTTATATCTAGAAGAAATATTTCTTTAACTTTTTCTGAATTAGAAGAAACTTGGATAGAACAAATTATAGCTCATGTAGAAAAAATCTTCATACAAAAATAAATACAAGTTTTTATGGAATGGTATATATATTTATTTTTAATTTTTGGAGGGATTGCAACAGGATTTATAAATACACTCGCAGGTAGTGGATCTGCCGTATCATTAGCTGTGCTAGACCTAATAGGGCTTCCTTTAAATATAGCAAACGCAACGAATAGAGTTGCTATTTGTTTACAAAATAGTGTAAGTGTTTTGACATTTAAAAAAAATGGTAAATTAGATATAAAATCAGCTATGCCTTATGCATTAACCGCAATCCCAGGTGGATTTTGTGGAGCATTTTTCTCAAGTCTTTTAAATAAAGAAGACTTTAGGTTAGCTTTAGGAATAATAATGTTATTGATTTTGATATCATTATTTGTAAAGCCAAAAAAATGGTTAGAAAAAGAAGAACCTAATACTGAAATTAAGTTTAGAATAAGAGATTTCTTCCTTTATTTATTCATAGGATTCTACGGAGGATTTATTCAGGTGGGAGTAGGAGTATTCCTTTTACTAGGGTTAGTTTTAAATTCAGGAATGGGATTATTAAAGAGTAATGGAATAAAGGTTCTTTTTGTATTATTCCAAACAATCCCATCACTTGCCTTTTTCATTTATAAGGGATTAATTAATTGGGAAGTTGGTCTAATTTTAGCATCAGGGAATATGCTTGGGGCTTGGATTGGAGCGAATGAAGCATGTAAAAGAGGTGGAGCATTTATTCGATATGTTTTAATAATAATAGTTGCATATTCTGTAATAAAATATTTACTTTAGCTCACAAAAAGTCAAAAAAAATTATTTTTATTGTTTCTATGGCAAATCATTCTTTTTTAGATGAAGTTAAGATTAATAATACTACTGCATAAGTCGCAATTATCATAAAAATTAAAAACATAGATAATATAAACCTGCGATTTGTGCAAATTCTTTTCGGATACAATGCAACAAAAATAGACTAGTTTCAACAATGTCTTTACACTTTGAGCTAAAAAAGTCAAAAAACCGTCGGAGTTCCGCTTTCAGGGGCTGTCGATTTAATAAAACGGAGCGC
>JAOZMT010000329.1 GCA_029934175.1 Victivallales bacterium
CGAATATAGCAAATTAAACTTTTGATAGTGCAATCTTTTGATTGTAACCATTCATCAGTTTTTTGTTTTAAAATATTATTTATCATTTTTTTGTCCTTCAATTTGAACTATTGTAAGTTTTCTTTCTCTAATTTTATTAATTTCAATTTGAACTATTCGGAAATTCCGAACAATTGCTTAATTTAATAATTTTTTCAGTTATTAGGAAATTCCTAATAACTGAATTTCTTCCTAATAGAATAAAGCACAACTGCTGCACAATTCGCAACATTTATTGATTTTTTTTGTCCAAACATTGGTAATGATATAATTGCATCACAAGCTTTTAATGCTTCTTCTTCTATGCCAAGAGCTTCGTTGCCTAAGACAATTGCAACTTTTTCCTTATAATCGTAATCTAATGCACAAGTCGCAGAATCTTCAGTTTCTATAGCTAAAACTTCATATCCCTGCTGCTTTAAATTAGTAACTGCATCTAATGCTGTAGGAAAATACTCTGCATCAACAACCTGATCTGCACCCATCGCAGTTTTTGCTAATTTCGGATGTGGAGGAGTTGGAGTATAACCACAAGTTACAACTTTATTTGCTCCAATTGCTTCTGCTAATCTAAATATATTGCCTGTATTAAATGCACTTCGTAAACGATCTAAAACTATTACAACTTCTGACATTCTATTTTATTCCAGACCAAGTAGGAAGAGATAAACTAGATGATGACTCTATTATTTTTTTAGTTTTTTTTGTCCAAGAATCTATTTTATACAAACTAGATTTTCCATTTATAGTTCTAGCACAAATAACATGCCTGCCATCAGGAGCCCACGATGGACTTTCCCAATCTCCTGACGAATTTGTAATAATTCCCCCTGCCCTAACTCCTGTTAAATCCATATAGGCGATATTATAACCTTGATTACTTCTTGAACAATATACAATTTTATTATCAACTGACCAATCAGGGGCAACAGCTTCATAACCTTTTGTCGGAAGTTGTTTTAATCCTGAACCATTAACATTTATGATAAAAAGTCTAGGCTTTCCTTTTCTATCTGAAACAAAACAAATTTTTGTTCCATCTGGAGACCAACAAGGAGATGATTCTGTTGCTTTGTTTTGGGTAAGTCGTCTTATAGCTCGACCATTGACTTCACGAATATATAAATCTACAACACCATCTTTACTTAAAATCATTGCAATATATTTTCCATTAGGAGATATTGATGGATTTGAATTTAACCCAGAAAATGATGTTAATCTACGACTTCTATTTGTTTTTATATTTTTTTCAACAATATACATTTTAGAATTTGAATACATTGTATAAACAATACTATCGTTCGATGGCATCCAATCTGGTTCAACAGATAAAGTATTTGAATTTGTTACTTTTTGAACATTTTTACCGTCAAAGTCACATAAATAAATTTCTTTCTTACTTTTTCCAGTTTGTGCAGAAAATGCAATATGACTTGAACATATCCCATCAATATTATACATTTTCTTTAAAATTGCATCAACAAGTTTATGAGATGTCCAAGACTTATTTTTTAAAACAGGACTTTTAAGAGAAAAGTCTAAATAACTTCCTTGAGACATTGATAGCGTTAAAGTTCCATTTTGAACAACTCCAGATATTTTATACTTTGCACTATTCGCAGTTGTTAATTTAAACCAACCACAATTTATTAAATCAGATAACACAAATTTATCTAATTCAGTATCACCTTTAACTCCTGCAAAATGCAGTGATAAAGTTTGTGTAGTAGCAGCTTTAGATATACGCACCTTTATAGGTTGTTGTGCATAAACAGATGAAACCGCTAATATTGTTAGAAAAATTAAACCTTTCATTTTTTTGGTGCTTCAATAACATCAAACCCAACTAATGGTCGTAAAACCTCTGGTATAATTATTGATCCGTCTTCTTTTTGATTATTTTCTAAAATTGCAATAACAACTCTATCTGTCACAGCAGTCGCACTTATCGTATGAACAAATCCCTTTTTACCATCTTTATCTTTATAACGAATACCTAATCTTCTTGATTGGAAATCTGTTAAATTAGTATTTGATGTAACCTCTCTATATCCATCAAAACCTGCGAAGTATGCTTCAATATCATACTTGCGATATCCAGGAGCACCCAAATCTCCTACGCATACATCAACAACTCTATACGGAATTCCTAATTTTTTCAATAAATATTCTTCATTGTCTAAACATTGCAAATGATATTTATGAGAATCTTCTGGTTTGCAAAAAACTATTTGTTCTACTTTGTGAAATTGATGAACTCTAAAGATTCCTCTTGATGCCTTTCCATAACTTCCAGACTCTGTTCTAAAGCATGGAGAATATGAAGTATAAGATAAAGGTAAATCTTCGCCTTTTAACATCTCATCAGCATGATATCCTACAAGAGTTTGTTCTGATGTTCCAATTAATGCTAAATCTTCATTTTCTAAACCATAAGTTTGATCTGCAAAAAATGGTAAATATCCTGTTCCAAATAAAGTTTTTTCTTTAGCTGCACAAGGAGTCATAAAAAGTTCAAATCCTCTATTTACTAACTGTTGCTGTGTCCAGAAAAATAATGCAGAACATAATTGAGCTCCTTTTCCTTTCCAATAATAAAAACCAGCTTGAGCAACCTTTGCTCCTCGTTTTGTATCTATAATATCTAACAATTCACCTAACTCTTGATGATCTTTTCTTTCAAATGAAAATGATGGAACTACGCCTTCTTTTCTAATTTCTTTATTATCTTCATCAACATAACCATCTGGAACTTCTGGAGCAAGAAAATTTGGCAACCAACCCATACCATCATCAAGGTCTTTTTTTAGAACTGTTGCTTTTTCTTCAATTTCACTTAATTCTATTTTTATTTCTTTTACTTGAACTCTAGCATCTGGATTATCTTTACACTCCTTACTAAGTTTATTTCTTTCTGCTTGTAGCTCTTGAACTTTCTGATTTAATGCTCTATATTCCTTCTCTATATCAACAAGTTTTTGAACATCAATATCCATTCCACGACGCTTGCAAGACTCTTCTATTAATTCTGGATTTTCTCGTAATATCTTTATATCTATCATTTTTTATTATTCTCCTTAAAACATTTAATATTTCTGCATAATAGCAATTCTTTTAATATAATATAATTTTGATTTATTTCAATACAAATTAAATATATTTACTGTATTTTTAGGACTTGTTCTAAACTTAGTCTCAAAAATTGTTAAAAAAAGCCTTTATTTAGCAAAAAACAGAGAAATATAGTTAAATTTAAACAAGTAATGTGCAATTATTTGCATATATCGCAATATTATTTAACAAGTTTGTAGTTCTTGCTTTAGCAAGAGTTTGTCCTTTATCCCATTTATGGGGTGATTTGAAAATGCATTAGTCATAAGACAAAATTTATATCAAATCACCCTCGCTAAAGCGTCGTGAACAAACTCTGCCTAAAGACAGAACTACGAACTTGTTAAATGATATGGCATGTTTCAGATTATGCTGAAAAAGTACTTTACACTTTGTGCAACCCCATTCGGGGTTGATTGTTGTGTG
>JAOZMT010000330.1 GCA_029934175.1 Victivallales bacterium
TAACAATGATGCAAAAATGGCCTATTCGAAATCCTAGACCTATTAAAGAAAAACAAGTTCCAACTAAACCTTTAGTAACATGAGGGCGGTCAATGGATATGTTTTTTCCATTAGTAAAAGGAGCTGCAGCTTGTATTCCTGGTCCATTCGGAGCTGGTAAAACAGTAACACAGCAAGGTATTGCTAAATATTGTGATGCTCAGGTTATTGTTTATGTAGGTTGTGGAGAACGAGGAAATGAAATGACTGAAGTATTAACAGAGTTCCCTCATTTAAAAGATCCAAATACTGGTGAACCTTTGATGAAACGAACAACGATGATTGCAAATACTTCAAATATGCCGGTAGCTGCTCGTGAAGCGTCAGTTTATGTTGGTATTACAATTGGTGAATATTATAGAGATATGGGATACGATGTTGCGATGATGGCTGATTCTACTTCAAGATGGGCTGAAGCGATGCGTGAAATATCTGGACGTTTAGAAGAAATGCCAGGTGAAGAAGGGTATCCAGCTTATTTAGGTTCAAGAATTGCTCAGTTTTATGAAAGAGCAGGGTTCGTAGATTGTGCTACTGAAAAAGATTCAAGACAAGGGTCATTGACTGTAATTGGAGCGGTATCTCCTCCAGGTTGAGATTTATCTGAACCAGTAACTCAAAATACACTACGAGTAACAAAAACTTTCTGGGGGTTAGATGCTAAATTAGCATACAAACGACATTTCCCCTCAATCAACTGGTTAAATTCTTATTCATTATATGTTGAAAATTTAACACCATGGTGGAGAGAAAATGTTGCTCAAGATTTTCCTGAAATTCGAGAAAAAGGTATGGAACTTTTAAGTGAAGAAGCTAAATTAGAAGAAATTGTAAGATTAGTTGGTTTAGATGCTTTATCAAATAGAGAAAAATTAGTTATGTTAGTAGCTAAATCTATTCGTGAAGATTTCTTATTCCAAAATGCTTTTGACCCAGAAGATGCTTATACAACACAGATTAGATCTTATAATATCTTAAAAACAATTTTAACTGTTTATTTTGAAGCACTTCCACTTATTGAAAAAGATGAAGAATTTGATTTCAAAAAATTATCTGAATTATCAGTGATTGAAGAATTAGCTGAAGCAAAAAATATTAAAATGGATGAACTAGATAAATTTGATGTGTTACTAGAGAAAATTAGAAAAGATATTAATTCAATATAAAAAAAATTACAAATTACGAATTATGAATTTAAAAAATGTACCATAAATAATATCAACAGATTAGCTTTAGCCATTTGTATGTAAAAGTCTAAATTCTAATCATAACGAAAAAATAAAGATTAATTCAAATAACTTAAAACTTAAAATTAACTAAAATTATGCAAAAAGAATTAAAAACAGTCCGAGGTGTACAAGGTCCACTTGTAATCGTAGATATTCCAGAAGGAATAAATGTTAAATATGAAGAACTTGCAGAAGTTAAACTTCCAGGTTCTAAAACTCCACGATTAGGTAAAGTTTTAGATGCATCTGAAGATCAAGCTTTAGTTCAAATGTTTGAATGAACTGCTGGTCTTGAAACTAAAAATGCTAAAATTTCTTTCCTTTGAGAAGTTCAACAAATTGGAGTATCTAAAGATATGTTAGGTCGTGTATTTAACTGAGCTGGTAAAGCTATCGATGGAGGTGCTGATATTATCCCAGAAAAAAGAATTCCAATTAATGGAGAGCCAATTAATCCTGCTTCTCGAGATTTCCCAAATGATTTCATTCAAACTGGGATTTCAACAATCGATGCAATGAATACTTTGGTTAGATGACAAAAATTACCAATTTTCTCTGGGTCAGGTTTACCTCATGCCAGAGTTGCAACAATGATTGCTCGAAATGCTAAAGTAAAAGATGGTTCAAACTTTGCGATTGTGTTTGGTGCAATGGGGGTAACATTTGAAGAAGCTCAATATTTCCAAAGAGAATTTGAAAATTCTGGAGCATTAGAAAATTCAGTTTTATTTACAAATACAGCAGCTGATCCGGTAGTTGAACGAATTGCTGTTCCTCGAATGGCTTTAACAACAGCTGAATATTTAGCTTATGAAAAAGATATGCATGTACTTGTAATTTTAACAGATCTTACAAACTATGCTGAAGCATTGAGAGAAGTATCTGCTGCTCGAAAAGAAGTTCCAGGACGACGATGATACCCAGGTTATTTATATACAGATTTATCTACACTTTATGAAAGAGCTGGTCGAGTTAAAGGAGCAAAAGGGTCAGTGACTCAAATTCCAATTTTAACTATGCCGGAAGATGATATTACTCATCCTATTCCAGATTTAACTTGATATATTACTGAAGGACAAATTACTTTTGATAGAGGATTAGCTAAAGAAGGGATATTCCCACCAGTTGATGTTTTGAAATCATTATCACGATTATGGTCTGCCGGTGTGGGTGAAGGTAAAACTCGAGAAGATCATTCATCTTTAAAAGATCAATTATTTGCATCTTATGCTAGAGGTAAAGAAGTTCGAGAATTAGCAGTGGTACTTTGAGAATCATCTCTTGATGATACAGATAAAGCTTATTTAAAATTTGCTACAGAATATGAAAAACGATTTATCGCTCAAGGAGAATTAGAAGATAGATCAATTGAAGATACTTTAGCAATTGGTTGGGATTTATTAAAAATACTTCCTAAATCTGAATTAAAAAGATCTAAGAAAGAGTTTGTAGAAAAATACATGAAATAATATATAAATTAAAAATTAAGAATTAAGAATTAAGAATAAATCGCAATTTCAAACTTAATAACAGCATGCTTTAGCTTGCTGTATAAAAGTAATAATTCGAACAACTTAAAACTTAAAATTAAAAACTTAAAACTTCAATAAAAATGGCTTTGTTAAATGTTAATCCAACGAGAATGAGTTTGCTTACACTTCGTAAGCAGCTTAAGACTGCACAAAGATGACATAAACTTCTTAAAGATAAACGAGATGGTTTAATGAAACATTTTATGCAGATTATTAGAGAAGCTCGAGAATTAAGATTAAATATTGAGAAAGAAATGGGAGAAACTTTATCTAAATTTTTATCAGCTTCTTCTGTAATGAATCCAAAAATGCTTGAATGAGCATTGGCTTTTCCTGAAGCTCAAATTGAGTTAGATGTAAAAACTAAAAATGTTATGTCTGTACATATTCCACAATTCGAATCAAAATCAGAAGGTAGTTTAATTACTTATGGTTATGCACATACGACTGGAGATTTAGATGAATGATTATTGAAATTAGAAAAAAATCTTCCTTATTTATTACAGTTAGCAGAAATTGAAAAAGCTGCTGAAAATATGGCTGATGAAATTGAGAAAACTAGAAGAAGAGTAAATGCTTTAGAATATACAATGATACCTGATTATCAAGATACGATTAAGTTTATTCAAATGAAATTAGGAGAACAGGAACGATGAACAATTATCGCTACAATGGTAGTTAAGTCTATGATTGAAAGAAAAGAAGAGGCAGAGAAAAGGAAGAGGCAAAAAGCTAAAATGTAATATTTAAAAAATAAAAATGTCATCATTTTTAA
>JAOZMT010000331.1 GCA_029934175.1 Victivallales bacterium
CGAAAAACTTCGTCTACTTTGTGGTAAAATGGGGTTTACTGAATATATACAAAAACTCTTCCTAATTATTCTGCTCTTAATTATTCTGCTTAACAAGAAGAAATTTAATATCAAATTTTCAAAATAATCTTGTCCATCTTGAAAATCCTGTTATCCTGTCAAAACAATTGAGGATACAAATATCCCTTTTTTTCTTCATGCTCTTCATGGTAAATATTTGTAAAGTCAATTAGGAGTTGCAACCAATTTTTTTATTGCTATGTGTGATAGTGTATTTCCTAGTGCCATATAAAAAATGTATTCCTGTTCTGTATTATCTATTTGAGCTTTATGATTATTCCATATTTTTCCCACATTAAACGGGAACAATGCGATAAAATATCGTTTTGCTGGTAATTTTTTAGAATTTTCCCAAATAATATCTGCCTCGAATTTTTCTTTTACCTTTTGAGTTTTATATCCAAAATGTTCAGCTGACAAACCTGCTGCACACCACGCAAATTTCACTAAATTATATAAATTATCATTGCATTCTGAAAATTTCAATAAAATTTTAAATCGGTTTTTTAAACTTGGCTTATCCAAATAATTACTATTGTTTTTTTTATAAAAAACAAGAAACTCTTCCAATAAATCACATTTTGATACCAAAAAAGCAAAAACTTGCTTTAGTTCTTTGATATTGTAAAAACCGTCAATGATTTTTGATAAAATTCGCATATCGAAAAGTTCTTGATGAGTAAACGATGATGTTTGTAAAATTTCATACGGAGGATATTTATTAAACATAATATCTGAAGCATTATTTGCCAATGGAGTTCCAGGAAGAACTTTTAAATTTTCAAGTTGCAATTCTTCAGGTGTTATTTCAATTGATAATTTAATATCTTGCAGAACAGTATCATAAGTTTGTTCTGGTAAACCTGCGATAAGATCTGTATGCACTTCAATATTGCGAAGTGTGCAAAGTTCGGTTAAAACAGGGATTACTTTTTTTGATAAAGCATATCTGTTGACTGATTTTAGAACGATATCGTCAAAAGTTTGAACACCTATTTCAATATGAAATTTCCCTTTTGGAGCAGCTTTAATAATTTTCATAATTTTATCATTAACTTTTCCAGGGTTTATTTCTAAATGAAATTTCATATCTGGAAATTTGTTTATAAATAAATTTAAAAGTTCAATTGCTCGTTTGGAATCTTCATTAAAAGTTCTATCAATCAAGCGAATTTCATTAATTCCAGCTTTTTGAATACATTGTAAATCTGTTTCGACTCGTCCTAAACTCAACGAATCTACGACTGTCAATGCACTTGTGCAAAACGAACATTTACCCAAACAACCACGAGATGTTTCAAGTTGACAAAATGGTTTATCGGTCGCAAAATATCCTTTTTCGTATAAAGAAGGTATATTATCAAGGCTTTCTGCGAAGTGTGCAGTTTCATTGCTACGATATTTTGTATCAATATAACACAAACCTTCTACTTCTGATAAATTACTATTTTTTAGTAATTTATAAAAAGAAGATTCATCTCCACGAATAACCGCATATATTTCTTGCGAACTGTGCAGAAATTTTTCATTATCGCCTAAAAATTGTGGACCGCCAAGGACAATTTTTGTCTTTGGATAAAACTGATAATATTTTTTCAATACACTCAAAAGCACATTAAAATTAAATAAATATGCAGTGCTAGTGATAATATCTGGTTTTTCAAATAGCAATTGTTGAAGAATTTTATCTTCATCATCTTTTATGCTAGCTTCAACTAATTTCCATTCCCAATCGCAATTTCCAAGTTTCCACTCAGCAAAAGTTCTCAAGTATCCATACGCAGGAGAACTATGCGAGAATGATGAATTTAATCCTAAATACAGGACTTTATTCATTTTTATAAATTTTCAAGAAGTTTATTAATTCTAGCAATAACCTTATCTTTGCCAAGTAACATAATAACATCGTTCAAATCAGGACCGCCATTCGTTCCTGTGATAGCAATTCTTAGTGGTTGATTAAGTTTGAAATCGCCTAACTCACACGCGCTTTCTGTTTCTCTCATAATTTTTTCAAGATTATCAGCTGTAAAATCTGCGAGTTGTGCAAATTTTTCTGCGAGTTGTGCAGTTCCTTTTTGAATTTCTTCTTTCTTAAACTGTTTCTTTTTAGCTTTTTCATTATATTCAAAATCTTCTGAAAAGAAAAATTTCCAAGAATCAAGTTGCGTAATAAGTTTTGTTCGTGGTTGCATCATTTCTGCGACTTGTGCAAAATATTTTCCGTCAATATTTTGCCCCCAATCTTCTTTTTCAATTCCAGATAAAGCCAATTCTGCGAACTGTGCAGATGGGATTTCTGAAATATATTGAGCATTCATATTTTGCAATTTATTATGATCTAATTGAGCAGGCGAACTTTGAACTCTTTCTAGTGAAAATGCAGATATTAATTCATCTTTTGTCATTTTTTCTCTATCATCACCAGGAGACCAGCCTAACAGTGAAATATAATTAAATAATGCCTCTGGTAAATATCCTGCATCTTTAAAGTCACCAACAAAAGCATCGCCATCTCGTTTGCTATATGGTTTACCTTGTTTATTCGTTATCATAGGCATGTGTGCATACTGAGGAATATCAAATCCTAAAGCATCAAACAATAAAATATGACGATAAGTATTTTCTATATGGTCATCTCCTCTAACAATATGCGTAACTTTTTGAGTCATATCATCACATACATTAGCCAAATGAAAAATTGGAGAACCATTGCTTCTAACAATAACTAAATCTTTCATACTATCTAAAGGTTTTGATAATTCACCTTTTATAATATCTTTATAAAATACTTCCTTTCGTGTCCATTCAAATTTTGCACAATTCGCAAAAGTAAAAGATTTTTGATTTTCAAGAATATCATTTAGATTTTCATCTAGTTCAAAAATAACATGATTATGAGTATCATAAATTTTCAGATTACTAAAACCAGCCAAGCAAGCAGACATTGGAACAGGTTTCCCTTTTTTGCTAATTTGAGCGAAACTAATACCAGTCCAATCAATTTTCACATCTTCATCAGAATGGACTGCGAACTGTGCAGGACCAACAGTTCTAATAATTGAAATATCATCATTATCACAAGGAATCCTAAAGAGCATCGGAGCATCTTCGCCATCTTTAGCTGGTGCATAATACGCTTGTTTTGCATCTAAAAGTTTTTTTGCAGCATCAAGATGATTTTCAGCAGCCTTACTTTGGAACATCGCATCTTCATCAAAATCAAGACCAAGCCATTGCATACATTCAAATAATTTATCAATAGCCTCTTGAGTTGAGCGTTCTAAGTCAGTGTCTTCAACACGAACTAAAAACTTACCATTTTCATTTCTTGCAAACAGCCAATTAAAAATAGCTGTCCTAATATTTCCTATATGCACTTGTCCCGTAGGAGAAGGTGCGAATCTAACTCTTGTTTCCATAATTTTTATTTCCTTTTTTTGGGTTATCCGCAGATTAACGCAGATTTTTTTTTATTCTTAACGGAGCGCCACCGTCTCGGTGGCAT
>JAOZMT010000332.1 GCA_029934175.1 Victivallales bacterium
AAAAAAATCCACATTGATAGAAAAGTTCATAAAAGCGAACTTTTCCATCAATGTGAATTTTTGTTATTGTTATAGAAATAAATTTATTAATACATCTGCTACATATTTGATTTCATCATCTGAAATACCTAAACCGCTTGGAAGATAAAGTCCATACTCTGCAAGATTTTCTGCAACTAGATATTGTTCATTATTAAATAACCCCATTTTATTAAAAACAGGTTGTTTATGCATTGGATAAAAGAAAGGTCTTGAACCGATACCTTTTTCTGCGAGTTGTGCAGATATTTTTTTTGCACACTTCGCATTTTTTAAAACAATACCATAAACCCAATAAACATTTTCTGCATAATCAGTTTGTTTTAAAGGTAATTGAATCCCATCAACATCTTTTAATAATGTATTGTATAGATTACCAATTTCTCTTTTTCGTTTGATATGTTTATCAAGGCTTTCAAGTTGAGCAACACCAACAGCAGCTTGCAGGTTTGTCATTCTATAATTCCAACCTAAGTCTTCATGTAAGAATCGTTGTTTTTGTTGAAAACATAAATTGCGTAGTTCGCAACATTTTTCTGCGAGTTGTGCATTATTTGTAACAACCATTCCACCCTCACCAGTTGTAATATGTTTATTAGGATAAAAACTAAATATACTAATATCTCCAAATGAGCCACAAGGTTGATTTTTATAAGTTTGACCTATCATCTCAGCAGCATCTTCTATGATTTTCAAATTATGTTGTTTTGCGAGTTGTGCAATAGGTTCAATATCAACAGGCAGTCCATAAATATGAACAATCATAATAGCTTTTGTTTTACTTGTTATTTTTTCTGCGACTTGTGCAACATTCATATTCCAAGTGTCTTTATTACAGTCAACTAAAACAGGTTTTGCTCCATTTTTTATAATTGCTTGAATGCAAGAAATTATTGTAAATGTAGGCACTATAACCTCATCTCCATCTTTTAGGTTCAAAGCTTTGACAGCAATATCTAAAGCAGCAGTTCCATTAGCAACAGCAATTCCATATTTACGATTAACTTTTGCACACATCGCAGATTCAAATAGTTTAACAAATGGTCCTTCACTTGAAATCCATCCTGTATCAATGCATTCGCATAAATACTTTTTTTCATTCCCATCTAAAACAGGAGTATTAACAGGTATAAATTTATTCATTTTTAAAGCTCTTATTATGCAATTCTTGTTTAGCCAATAGTAAATCATTCTTCACCATTATTTTAACTAAATCATTCAACTTCGTCTTGGCTTTCCAATTTAATTTTTTTTCAGCTTTACTTGCATCTCCTAATAATAAATTAACTTCTGTAGGACGATAATAATAAGAATCTATTTCAACATATTTTCCCCAATCTAAATCTAACTCTTCAAATACTGCACTTAAAAAATCTTTAATAGAATATGTCTCTCCTGTTGCAATTACATAATCATCAGGTTTGTCTTGCTGCAACATTAACCACATTGCCTCAACATAATCTTTTGCATATCCCCAATCTCGTTTTGCATCTAAATTTCCTAAAAATAATTTATCTTGTAATCCAACTTTTATTCGACTTGCTGCTAGTGTTATTTTTCTAGTAACAAAATTTTCTCCACGCCGTTCACTTTCATGATTAAATAAAATACCGTTGCAACAAAACATTCCATACGCTTCCCTATAATTTATAGTATGCCAATATCCAGAGACCTTAGCAATTGCATAAGGACTTCGTGGTCTAAATGGAGTTAATTCATTTTGTGGAGCAGGTGCATCACCAAACATCTCAGAAGAAGAAGCTTGATAAAATTTAACATCTTTTTTTGTATATGATTTATATTCTTTTAACGCTTCAAGTAATCTAAGAACTCCCATTCCAGTTACATCGTTAGTATATTCAGGTTGGTCAAATGAAATCCTAACATGTGATTGTGCAGCTAAATTATAAACTTCATCAGGTTGAATTTTAGATAGTAAATGTCTTAAAGATGAACCATCTGACAAATCTCCATATTCAAGAAATAGTTTTGTTGAATTGTGTGGTTCTATATATAGATGTTCTATACGACTTTTAGGAATTGTGCTTGACCGCCGAACAACACCATATACTTCATATCCCTTTTCTAGCAATAGCTCTGCTAAAAAAGAGCCATCTTGTCCTGTAATTCCTGTAATTAATGCTTTTTTCATATTATTTATTCACTCCTTTAAACTTTACTTTATCCATATCTCCAGCATAAGGACCTTGTTTTATTTCTACCATTTCAAGGTCATCTAAAGCTTTGAAACCATGTCCACCAGATGCAAGAAGAATAATATCTCCAGCTTCTAAGATAGAGCTTTTAATATATTCTTGTTCTTGAGTATAAAAATCGACTTGTAACTTACCTTTTTTAATGACTAAAACCTCTTGAGTTACTTGAACACTTCTATCAACCTTATTGTGCGTATGAGGTTCAATCACATAACCTGACTCATGTTTCATATAAGCTAATTGCTGAGAATAATCATTTGGTGTAAAAAAGTTAATACCTTCTTCAGAATAATTATTAGGGATAATTATTGCCAAAACTTGTTCATTGTGTATAATTTGTTCAATCATATTAAAGGTAATCCTTTTATTAAAAAGTCATAGAGTTTTATATGCTTAACTCCAGAAACTCTTTTTACTGTTAATGGATCTAACGATATAACGAATTTAGGAAAATGGTCATTTATTGATTCTAAAACAGAAAATTCTCTTTCTATAGTCTTAGTATCTGTCATAATATAAGATACTTGAATGTAAATTTTTTCTCCATTTTTTTCAGCAATAAAATCAATTTCTTTATTTCTTAATTTACCAATAGATATTTTGTAATCATTACGAGCTAATTCAAGATAAACAATATTTTCTAAAACCCCACTAATACTTTCATTTTTATAACCTAAAATAGAATGTCTTAATCCCAAGTCTCCAACAAAATATTTAGCATTCGTTTCAAGATATTCTTTGCCTTTTAAATCAAATTGTCTAATTTTATGTATTATAAATACATCTAAAAAATAACGGAGATAAGTTTGAATTGTAGGAACATTCGTTTTGATTTGCTGATTTTTAAAAAATTTAACAATATTATTTGCATTTGATAAACTACCTATATTATCAAATAAAAATTGTGCAATATTATCTAACAAATCGACATTTCTTATTTGATTACGACTTATAATGTCTTTTAATAATATTGTTTGATATATTGCATCTAAAAATTGTGGAGTTGCTATTTCATGAAAGTCTAAATGAAAAATCCCTGGTAAACCTCCAAAACGAATATACTTTTGAAAAGTTTCATCAATTGGTTCATTTTTCAAATTGCCTAGTTCAATAAATTCGTTAAAGCTTAGTGTATAAATTTCAAATTCAACATATCTACCAGAAAGAAAAGTGGCTAAGTCAGATGATAATAAATGGGCATTAGAACCTGTGATGTATATGTCCATTCCTTCAACTAAAAAAGAGTTAATTGATAATTCCCAATTTTTTATCTCTTGAATTTCATCTATTAAAAGGACTGTATTTTCATCGC